>CAMPIL010000342.1 GCA_946886375.1 uncultured Phycisphaerales bacterium | reverse complement strand
ATTTCATCCTGCGCCATGTGCGAAAACGCGATGTCTTCTTCGAGAATCGGCCCGAGCCCGGTCCAGTCGCTGTTGCGATGACCGAGCATGAGTTTGTCGTCGGCGAGCGCCAGAAGCAAATTCGCAAGCGGCGCTTTGAGTTGATCTGGGATTGAATTCATGATCGGGCGAAGCCCACGGATTGCAATCCGTGGGCTTCCTCACGCTAAAACGCCTCCGCCAAGTCATCTTTCTCGTATTCAGCAAGTTGCTTCTCATCGCGGAAGGCGATCCACTTGGCGCGGACCTCGCGGCCGTAGCCGCGGGCCATTCGATAGGACTGATCGGTGTAGCGCCACACCAGCTCGCCGTGCGTTGAAATGAGCCGATCCTCGCGCACGACCCAGACGGCGTGGGCGTTCATCGCCTGTTTGAGATTTTTTCTTGCGAGATCAATCGCCGCGTGCGGATCGGGCGCATCGACGGTTTCCCAAGTGATCCACAGATCGCCGGCGTTCTTTTGGGTGAAGACGTGGTATTTGCCGCGTGCGGCTTCGCAGGCTGTGTACAGCCCATCGCTGCTGGTGATGTGCTCGCGGCGGATCGCCATCACGTTCACGCATTCCTGGTCCTGGCCGTAGTGCTCCTTGGCGAAGTCCATCGCCATCACGTCATCCGCGGCTTCAAGCCAGCCAGCGTAGATGAACGGGCCGTTCGCTTTGAGTTGCGTGAAGATGACGTAGGGCTTGAGGTCGCCGGTGGGTTGAACCTCAAGCGGCGTGGGCGGGGGGGCTTGGAATTGCTCACGGATTTTGGACATCGATAACAGTGTAGTGATCACAATTCCGGCGGCAGGATGCGATTGCCGTGGACAACCGCCAGCACATCAATCTGCTGTGATTTGACTCGATAAATAATGCGATACGGCGATTCGTACACCTCCCGGACGTCTGCGGCATCGTATTCCGGAACCATTCGCCCTGACTCCGGATACAGGCCAATCTGTTCGGATCGGCCGGTGATGCGATCGACCACTCGCAACGCATATTGCGAGGAATCGCGTGAAATGTATTCGTAAATGGCGACCAGATGCTCGACGGCCGTGTTCGTCCAGTGGACTTTCACGCGGAAAGCCCAAAACGCGCTCGAACCTCGTGAACATCAAGTGTGCGGCCGGCTTCGCTGTCCAGCATGCCCGATTCGATCGCCTGACGAACGTAGATTTGGTACATCAGATCGTCCCAAGTGGCGGTAGGCGAAAGCCGTTCCACAATCTGGCGAGCTTCGTTCTTCACATGATGTCCATTGGTCGGTTGCATGACGTAAGTGTACCAAGCAGCCGGCCTGGTTTCAGGTCACACCCAAGTCCTCTACAAATCGCGAGGACTCCATGATCTGATCGATGTCGATTCCCATCTGCTCCGCAACGATGCAATACACCCGCTGGCGGATGCCGCTGACGATCTTCTCATCCGCAGCGGGCGCCTTGAGCCGTTGAACCACGTAGTTCACGACATCGCCAACCCGCAGCAGTTTCTCGGCGTCCTCATCAGGAATTTGGATTTCGAATTCATTTTCGAATTCGAGCACGAGTTCGACGCTATCCATTCCCATTGAAATCACGCCGCTGGCGGCAAACTTGCCTTGCCGCTCATGATCGCTTCGCGCACCCATTGGCCTTGCTCGTAACTGAATCGTCGCAGGGCGAGGCGCTTGGCGTTGCACGGCCCGCCGCCACGGATCACTTTGAAGAACTCATCCCAGTCCGGGGGGGTGAAACCCCAGTTGCCGCTTGTCTCATCGCGCACGACCTTTTCATCAATGCGCTTCGATGTCACCATGCCTTGTTCATCCTTGGTCACGCAGTGAATGACCAGGCCAAGATCAATCGCAGCCGGCGCAAAACGGTTGACGAATCGCTGACGCAGCGAATCATTCGTCTCGGTCTTCATCCGCCATTTCATCGGCGGAAGTTCCTTGGCGTTGGGCTTGTCCGGCGGGCCGAAGAACATGATGCTCGGGCCCCACCAGCGGTCGAACGCTTCCTGCGTCATCGCTTTCTGCTTCGCGGTGCCGCTCATAAGCGTCAGCACCATGTCCTCGCCTGATTTGAAGTGAAACGCTTCTTCCATGTTGATGCGCTTCATGGTGCGCACGTACGGGCCATACGCGCCGTCGGCGAGCGTCTTCTGGTTCATGATCGCAGCGCCGTCGATCAGCCACTGGATCATGGCGATGTCGGCCCAGCTCGGCGCGGGATAGTTGAAGCAGTTGTGATACTTGGTTTTGCCCGTGATGAGGTCGCGCAGCATGTCATCGCGGGTCTTGCCGAGGTCTTGCGAGACGCGGTAGAGCATCTGGCCGTGGCCGACCTCGTCCTGGACTTTCGCGGTGAGCGCGAGTTTTCTTTTGAGGGAGGGGGCCCGAGTGATCCACTCGCCCTCGGGCAGTGCGCCGATGATCTCGCTGTTGGCGTGATGCTCCGCCATCTTGAGCATGCCCTCGCGATAGGCGTGCGGCATCCAGTCATCGGCTTCGATGTGCCCGCCCCCGGCAATATGCGCCTCAAAGGCCGCGAGTTTCTCGGGGTCTTCGGAAACGCAGTGGTCAATGTGCATGCCGACGTTTGAGGAACCGGACATTCTCTGCACTCCTATACAAGTACAAGCGACTGGTTTGACTCCAAATCATAGTTACCGTCGACAAACACGGCGGTGAGAATTGTGTTGAGGTCATCGTCCAGCAAATCGATCTGCCAATGATCGGCACGCGGTGAGAGTCTCTCCCTGGCAATGTTGATGGAGGTTAGGTCGTCGTCGCCGATCAGCGGATGTCTCACATAGGCCTCAGATACGCCAGTCAGCGTCACTACGACGATTTTATCGCAATAGTCTTCGAGTCTCAGCCGAACGACGTTGTGATCGACTTCGATGGAACGAATCACTCCGTCAGTCCAGATCAGGCCATTGAGTGGTTTCTTGCGCTTATTTCGAAACATAAATTCCTATCGATGAATTATAGTCGCCAGGCCTTGTCCCACGCCGATGCAGGCGGTGGCTAAGCCGCGAGCGGCTCCTGTGCGCTGCATCTCGTGGACGAGACTTGCGACCAGTCGCGCCCCGCTCATGCCCAGCGGGTGGCCGATCGCGATCGCGCCGCCTTTGGGATTGAGGCGCTGGTCGCCCGGCTCCATGCCAAGATCGCGCATCACCGCGATGCACTGTGCAGCGAACGCCTCGTTCAACTCGATGATGTCGATGTCATCCATCGTCAGGCCAGCACGCTGAAGGGCCTTGCGCGTCGCCGGCACCGGCCCAAGGCCCATGTGCGCGGGATCAACGCCTGCCGAGGCCGAAGGACCCACAAAGGCCAGCGGCTTCAGCCCCAACTGCTTGGCGCGATTCTCTTCGACCAGCAACAGCGCCGCCGCGCCATCGTTCACGCCCGATGAGTTGCCCGCGGTGACCGTGCCTTGGTCATCCTTCGCGAAGGCAGGCTTCAGTTTCGCGAGTTTTTCCAATGTCGTGTCGGGGCGCGGGTGTTCATCGGTGTCGAAGATCACCGGTTGCGCCGCCTTTCGCACAGGCGACACGCCTGTGCCGCCAATCTCCACTGGCACGATCTCTTCCTGGAGCAGACACAATTCCTTCGCCGCCGCCCATTTCTGCTGGCTCCACAACGCGAAGCGATCCTGCTCTTCGCGCGAGATGTTGTACTTGCGCGCCACGTTCTCCGCGGTTTCACCCATCGAATACGGATGATACATCGCAGCGAGTTTCGGATTGGTGAACCGCCAGCCGATCGTGGTATCGAAGACTTGCGGG
>CAMPIL010000341.1 GCA_946886375.1 uncultured Phycisphaerales bacterium | reverse complement strand
ATTCCCAGCGAACCCTTGGCGGGCAAGGTCTGCGGCAGCCCCAAGACATTCACGCAGACCTTGCGGGCCAAGCACGCAAACGTCACGCAGATTCCGCCGATCGAATTCACTTTCTTTGATCCGGTCACCGAAACGTACATCACGCGCGCCAGCGAGCCCATCGCGATCACGGTGCGGCCTGGGTCGCAACTCGGCGTCAATGAAGTCGTGACCTCGCCCAATCTGGCGCCGGCAGCGCCGAGCGAGTTGACCGCCGCAACGGGAGGCCTCCTGGCCAATTACGCCGATCTCGATCTCATGTTGGCCTCGCAGGAGTTCAGAATTCCGTGGTGGTCGTGGGCGATACTCGCGCTGCCACCGCTTGGATTCGTTGGCGTTTCGATCGGACGGGTGGTACATCGCATGCGACACGGCGATGAGCGTGCCGCCCGTCGCCGCACCGCGCGAAAGCGCGCGATCGCTCATATCAGGCAGGCTCGTCGCAGCGCGCCGCGAGATCAGGCGCAGGCCGTCATCGCCGCCGTCAGCGAGTACATCGCCGACCGACTGGCTCTTCCCGGCGGGACGCTGACGGGCAACGAGGTTTCCTCGCTGTTGGCGCATCACGGCGTCGCGGGACAGCACGCTGCCGACATCAGCCAACTCATTCGAGACTGCGAACAATTGGCGTTCGCAGGCGACACGAACATGCTCACGCAGGACGACATCATCCGACGGGCGACTTCGTGCGTCGATCGCCTGGAGCGCGTGCGGCTGAATTCGATCAACTCATCCACGCACCGCTCTGCCCCGGTCCGTTCCATTCCGCTGATCTTTCTCGCCATCTGCGCCTTCATCGCGATGCCCTCGCAGGCTGCGGAACTCTCACCACAGCAGCGGCGTGATGTGCTCACCGAAGCCCAGGCGGCGTACGATCGCGCCATCTCCATCCTGCGAACCGATCCGGCCGGCGCGAAAACCGACTTCGCGCTGGCGGCATCGCGTTTCCAACTTGTCGTTGATACCGGGCTTGTGAACGGCCAGTTGTTCTACAACCTGGCCAACGCATACGCTCAAAGCGGCGACGTTGGACGGGCGATTCTCAATTATCGCCGCGCGCAGGACGTCATCCCGGGCGACCCGCGCCTGCAGGCCAATCTGTCCTACGCCCGTTCACTGTGCCGCACGCAGATTCCCATCAGCGGCGGACGACAACTGCTCAGGGCGCTGCTGGGCTGGCACGATCGACTGTCGCCGCAGACGAGATTCGTGGCGTTCCTGGCGGTTCACGTTGCGATGTGGAGCCTGTTGACGCTCTGCCTGGTTCGATCCGGTTCAATGCTTCGCGTCGTCACCGGGTGCTTTGCCATCGCGTGGCTGGCCCTGGGAATCTCGGTCGCGGCGACGTCGGCAAACGTGCGCTGGAGCGAGGCTGGCGTGATCACGGCTGACGATGTGGTGGTGCGCAAGGGCAACGGCCTAGGGTACGAGCCCCAATTTCAGCAGCCGCTGTACGCGGGCGTCGAGTTCACCATCCTCGAAAGGCGCGGCGAGTGGATGGAAATCGAATTGCCCAATGGGGATAAAGGGTGGATAGAGGCCAAAGCAGTGGAACCAGTCTGAATTGCCAGGTCCCAGAGCATCGCTGTCAACGTGGGAAAATAGGATTTCTCGGCAAGGAAGTGCGAATTGGCATCGGCGTTGAAGGGTCGCTGCGTGCTCCAAATCCAGCGAGGCAAAACAATCCCAAAAAACTCGCCCGGTGGACTTGCAAAACCAGACGACCTGTGCAAATATGTCGGTGGCGACAGGCAGTGTTCGCGACCTGCGAACAACCCTGATGCCCTGGCCAAGCGGCCACGCTGGACCTAGGCCCCCCCCACAAGGAGCCCGTTCCGCTGCTTGCAGCGACGGGCTCTTTTATTGCGCGCACCGATCCCGCGGGGTCGCCTCAAATAACTCAGTCGGACCTTGCCACCTTGCAGGAAGAAATGAGTTTTCTGCAAGTTGGGCGTTCGATTTTGCATGAACGCAGCGCGGTTCTGCAAGGTGTTGTGGTGTTCCGGCATGAAGGTTGCTCGCTCCTGCTTGAATCCTGCACGATCCGCAATGGACCCTGCGCGATCGAGAATAGACTCTGCGCGATCCGTCATCGGACTTGCACGATCCGGAATAGACCCTGCGCGATCCGCCATTGGACTTGCGCGATCCGGGATGGACCCTGCACGATCCGCCATCGGACTTGCGCGATCCGGGATGCACCCTGCGCGATCCGCACCAGACCTTGCGCGATTGGCCCAAAGTGTTGCGCGCTCCGTGCGGATCGTTGCGCGCTGCGTGCGGATTATTGCGCCTTGCGCGCGGATCAGCGCACCTTCGGTGCGGATCGTGCGAGTTTCCGCGCGGAATGTGCAACCCATTGTGCGGAATGTGTGACCACTCGTGCGGAATGTGCGCGGCTTGGTGCGGATGGTTGCACCATCCGCATTCATCCGCACGAACTGTTTACGAGGGAAATCGAGCGAGTCGCTGCTTGCTTTCCTTGGTTTACGATAAACATGGGACGTGCGATTTTTGGCCGCCATTGCAATTTTTATGCGACCCGACGACGAGTCTTTGATTGTGAGTCGCAAGCAAACGCGCGCCCCAGCGCGTGGCGCATCAGTGAGACGGCGCCATTCTCCTGTGGGAAAGCGCCTCACAGGCGAATCCTCGCGCCACACGCGCCTGCGGCGCGCTGGCGCGCCGGTGAGACCGCGTCCCACGCGCGACTGAAGCCGTCTCACCGACCTGCGGCGCGCTGGCGCGCGCGTTTGGCTCGCCACCACGCGCGTTTGGCCGAATCACACGAGAGTTGCGCACAAGGAAACGAGCGCGAGATCAGGGATGCGGCTTGACCCAGGGCGAAAACGAGTAGGGTGGCTTGAGCGGGCATCGGCCAATCGAACCACGACGCTCGTGTCCGTGAAACCCACCATTGCAGGACGACGAGCGGCGGGTTTCGCTTCCGGGGGCGCTCTACCACCCCACTTGCTGACATCGTTCTATGCATTCGTCGTACTCGGCTGCATCATCATCTGCTGGCGACAACTCGATGATTCATTCTGCTAGGCGCTCTAAACGGTTTCCGGGGGCGTTGATCTGCTCGCCGCGCCATCGCCCCGAAGGGGCGCAGGGTTGTAGCCAGGGGTGAAGCGAAGCGGAACCCGTGGAAATGGTGCGTGTATTCGAGTTTGCCCAGGAGGGGCAACGGAATCGTTTGAACTCACAGCATGGAATCGTTTGAACTCACAGCAACGGAATCGATCGAACTCACAGATGGATGAAAGATAATCGTGCGCCTCCGTCGCCCCTGCCGGGGCGAGATTGAGAGATGACGTTCTCTCCACGGGTTGCGCTCGGTCGCCGTTGGCGACCTCGCTTCACCCGTGGCTACATTCCATCGTTCCTTCGGAGCGGAACGCAAGCAGGAGCGAAGCGCAACCACGCTGGATGACAAGCAAACAGGGCGGGTAGAGCGAGGCAAGAAGTGAAACCCGTCATTGGGCTGCAACTTGGGCAACCGCCATCGGGTTTTGCCCGCTCTGCATCCATCATTCCATCGACCCGGCGCGGTCGTTCCCGCGCTCCGCGCCTGATTTCCGGCACGCAATCGCAAATTCCGGGGGCGCAGCGATGTATTTCCTGCGCTTCATCGCCCATTCCCGGAGCTCCATGGAGCATTCATGGAGCACAATCGACCGTTGCCTTAGCTTCTTCTGCGATTGATTACGCTCCATCAGTCCTTCATGGAGCTCCATCAGCGGTCCATTTAGCTTCATCATGC
>CAMPIL010000340.1 GCA_946886375.1 uncultured Phycisphaerales bacterium | reverse complement strand
ATCTACATCATCGACGCCAATGCGGCATTGCCAAGAGGTGAGGCCTGGGAGTTCACGCCCGGCCCGCGCGTACGGTGCCAATGGCGAACGTTCGCCGAGGGCGAGGGGTTCGCTGCCGTCGAATTGGCCGGTGAGTCCGCAGCGGGGCCGCGATCGTGAACCGGGTTTGGGTGGCGTGGTGGGGGTTGCAGAACTCGTGATCGAGCAAGGCGCGTTCCGGGTGAAACACACGGGCATTCAGATTCGCGTTAGCACTTCGGGCACATCAATGAAGTGATATCTCATCTCGTGAAGCATGTTGAGGTTCTCGTGAAAGGTAAATTGAGTCGATGCGACGGCTGTTTGTGGCATTCAAAGTTCCTCTTGAATCCGCAATATAGCACTCGTGCGTTACGGCTTCCACACCCGCGACCCTCCGCTTCCTCCATCGCCAGCCCTCGGAAGTGAGGGCTTCGGCGCGCCCGGCCCTAAATCGCTTCGCCGCATTCGGGGCACCGTGGCTCTTGTAGACTGCGCAGAACATGGCTGCATCGGCGGCAGCGCGTTTCGCGCGCTGTACTCACCCGACGACGAATGGCGACCAGATACTCCGCCGCAGAGATGATCGATCCGACGGCGAACATGAGCAGGCCGAGGTACCACGCAGACGAGCCGTAACTGCCCATCGCCAACGCGATCTCAGCCAGGGCCGTCGTCAATGCGCCGCAGATCACGATGGACACCGCTACTGCAAGATAGTTGCCGCTTCGCATCAAATCGTCTCCGCAAGGGTCGCGTAGATAGTACCAGTGAAAGCTGGCAGCTCCGATCCGAGTCCGGCTTATTTCACCTTCGCCACCCGCATCCCTCCGCTTCCTCCACCGCCAGCCCCCGGAATTGGCCGAATCAGCCTTTCTTTGCCGATAACCCCTTCATGGACACCCGCGAATCTCCTTCACGTGCATCGCAACAGAAACTCTCATCGCTCAATCTCGAATCCGCTGGCATGCCCAATGATGATCTTGGCGCAAGCCTCTGGCTTGCAGTCTTTGCGCAAAGCCTGGCGGAGCATCCGGAGTTGTGGCATTTCATTGATGTGACGCAGGAGCGCAGCGAGCGCATCACGGCTTTGGCCGCAGCGTTCGACAAGGCGTTGGCCATCGCACACAGTCCGCTGTCGAACTCCAAGCCCAACATCCGCGCCAAGACGCTGGCCCGCAACGAAGCGGTGAAAGCGGTGCGCGAAGTGGTCAACGCGATCAAGGCCGCGCCTGAACTGACCCAATCGCAAATCTGGAACTTCGGCATTGACCCCCGAAAGATCGTGGACAAGCGGCCGAGAGCCAAGAAGTCGCAGAAGGCATTGCCCGAAAGCGGGTTGACCGCACACTAAGTTTGGTCAATCGTCCGGAAAAACCGTTCGCGGCTCGCGCCATTCACATCAAGGAACGACAGTGTCACTTCTTCCTCGCAGGAAGACGCTTCTTGGCAGAAGCAAGACGTGTCCTGGAGCGAGGTAGACGCTTCTTGGTTGAGGGAATACGCGTCTTGGAAGAAGCAAGAAGCGTCTTGCATGAGGAAAGACGCGTCTTGGTGCGCGGAAGACGCATCTTGGATGAAGGAAGTCGCGTCTTGGTGGAGGGACTAAGCGTCTTGATGCGGGCAAAACGCTTATGGATGGCAACGCATAAATGAATACTGATACTGCCTTCTGAGTCGATGATCTTGTGTGTATCTCCCCATACATACCGCCTTGCGCGGCTGCGCCAGTGGCGTTGGCCTTCGTGCGATAGGAATCACCTCATCAAGTGTCCCCGCCGCTCGGCCGATTCTTTGCCTCACACCTGTTGCGTGTGCAACTTCAAATCAGGAGGCAAAGCCGTGTCCGATTACATTCCACAAACCGATGAAGGCTTCCGCACTTGGGCGGAAAATTTTGCGCAATCCATCAGTCTGGACCCCGCAAAATTCATGATGACGCCCGCTCAGGCAGCATCGATTCAGGCAGCGGTGGACAACTTCGTCGCCAAGCTGGCGATCGCCACCAACGAGTTCACCCGCACTTCCGTCACGATTGCGGATAAAGATGATGCGCTCAGCGCAGCCAAGACGCTGTGCAGGCAATATGCCATTGACCTCAAGTTCAACGAGGGCATTGCGGACGGCGACAAGATCGGCGTGGGCGTGCGGCCGGTCAATCCTGATCGTGAGCCGATTGATTGTCCCAGCACCCCGCCGCTGATTAATGTGCTGGGCAACTTGCCGGGCACGCAGACGATTCGATACGCGGACTCGAGCACGCCTGACTCGGCGGCCAAGCCGTTTGGCGCGAGCGAGTTGCAGTTGTTCCTGGGCGTGACCGAAGGCGAGACGCCTGCGACGATTGCGCAGTCGCAGTTCTATGGCAAGTTCACGCGCAATCCGGTGCAAGTCGACTTCGATGAAACCCAGGACGGCAAACTCGCGACGTACTACGCACGCTGGGCCAGTGCGCGCGGCGAGACCGGGCCGTGGAGCGTGCCGGTGAGTTTTCGTATCGCAGCATAACAATAAGGCAATGGGCAATCGCCGATGCGGCAATCCCATTGCCTGTTTCCGATTCACAATTGCCAAGCCATTGAAAGGAATTCGCCATGCCCCGTTTAGGACGAGTTGAAAGCAAGCCCCGCGGCCGCGCGGAAGTGAAGACGACCACGCAGGTTCGCATTGAGTCTGCGACCAAGAGCACCACGCAGTTGACGTTGACGTTCGATCAGCCGATTGTGCTGCGCGGCACGCCTGCGTACACGACTGATCTGCCTGGCGTGACCGCGCTCAGCGCGACTTCGCCGACGCTGAACAGCGTGGTGGTTACGTTCAGCGCATCGATCGCGACTGCGAATGAAGTGATTCTTCCTGTTGCTGATCCGGCGATTCGCAGCAAGGTTGGAGGATTTGTCGCAGACACGACGTTTCCCCTTGCCTGATGTGCCGCCGCCTCCGGAGCCGCCGCGGGTGATTGCGGCGGACTGGAATCTGGACCTGGATCATCTGGCGTTGACGTTTGACAAGCCACTGGTGGTTCAGCCGCTGGCGAACGTGAACTGGCTGTTGTCGCTGGGCAAGGACGGCGGCGGCGGGACGATCGTGCCTGATGATGCGATGGTGGTTGCAGGCGTGCCTGAGGTGGTGGAACTCGCGTTCGGCGCGCCGGTTGGCGGCGATGCGTTTTCGATCGAGTACTTCGCTGCTCCGCCTGATGTTGTGGGCGCTCCGCCGAATGGAGCGTCGGTTGCGGCGTTCGTGTTGCCGCTGGCTTAGGTTTCTGCTGAAGAAGGAATGATGCGATGACTGACATTATTAGTATTACATCTGCAACTGCCGAGTACGCGCCGATTTCCGGGACAGCGCTTGCGCCCGTGCTGCCTGCGGTGCGGGTTGAGAATGGCGTTCGCATTCGGCCTGCGGTCGCGGATGATCTGCCGTTTATCGATGCGCTGCAGAAGATGCACACGCACATGGTGGGTTTCATCCGTTTTCCGGAGTTTGAGAAGCACATCAAGGATGGCAACTGCCTGATCGCGGAAGAGGTGGCGATGAGCGGGAGCGGTGCTGTGCAGATTGGGTATGTGATCGCCAAGTACGAGTACATGAAGCGCGATGAGGTTGGGATTGTGTATCAGTTGAACGTGATGCCGATTCGTCACAGGCATTTGGTCGGCGCGACGCTGATCAAGGCGGTGTTTGATCGTGCGCCGTATGGGTGCAAGTTGTTTTGCTGCTGGTGTGCGCAGGACATTCAGGCGAATTGGTTTTGGGTAGTGAATTTAAACTATTACATCTGTCATCCTG
>CAMPIL010000339.1 GCA_946886375.1 uncultured Phycisphaerales bacterium | reverse complement strand
CGCGGTCGCCGGCGTCCTCGCGCAGGGCAAGCAGCGTCTCCAGCGCGGCGACGCCGCCGCCGAGGACGACCACGTGCAGGCTCATGCGGGGACCTCCAGCTCGGGGTGGGAGGCCAGATAGGGCGACAGGTGGCGGGCGGCGAGCAGCTCATCCGTTCCCGGCGGCCATTCATCGGCAAGAAGTTTGGCGACGTACACCGCCTCGTCGGCCATCGCATCGATGATCTGGCTCCACTGCTCCGCGGTGAACATCGGCACATTGATTTGGACAGGGTACGGCCGTGCCCCCGAACCCTGCACCTGCCCTGTAACAGCGCCGGCCTGGAACTCGATGTTGACCACCTGCCCGGACCGGGCGTATTCCAGTCCCGCAGCAAGTTGCGCCGATTCTGCTGCGGATTCCACCAGCGACAGCCAACGGCGGCCCAGCTGCGCACCGGAGGACGCCGCCGGCTTCGACGTGCGATCGGTCGCATTCGGCTCGATCTGCGAATCGCTCAGAAGCGTTCCCTGCAACTTGATGCCGTGACGCACCTTGCGCGGTCCATCGGACCGCTTAGGCGTGAACGATCGGTTCTGAGAATTGCCGGGGGCTGAGGTCATGATTCGCCTTCGATGGCTGACGGCCGAAGCATGAGCAGATCGTGCAGTTGCGTGGTGGACAGATCGGTCAGCCACTGCTCGCCCGCGCCGATGATGTTCTGCGCCAGTTCGGTCTTTTGCTCGATCATCTGATCGATCCGCTCCTCCAGCGTGCCAAGGCAGACGAACTTGTGCACCTGCACCGCGCGCATCTGGCCGATGCGGAACGCGCGGTCGGTCGCCTGATTCTCAACCGCGGGATTCCACCAACGGTCGTAGTGGAACACGTGATTCGCCGCGGTGAGGTTCAACCCCAATCCGCCCGCCTTGAGCGACAGCACGAAGATCGGCACTCCGCCATCGGGAGCTTGGAAGCGATCGATGAGTCCTTGGCGCTTGTTCGCCGGCGTCCCGCCGTGCAGGAAAAGCGTTTCGCAATCCAAGTCATTCTGAATCATCGCGGTCAGGAGGTGGCCCATCTGGCGGAACTGGCTGAAGATGAGGGCCTTCTCGCCGCTGGCGATGACTTCCTCCAGCATGACCATCAATCGCTTGGCTTTCCCCGAGCGGGCCGAGAGCAGCGGCGCATCATTAGCTGTTGCAATCTCCACGCGCGAAGGCGGCGAGTCATCACGTTCTTCGGCCAGGTGCGCACGGACATCGCGAGATTGGGCCGGGTGATTGCATATCTGCTTGAGTTTCACGAGCGTGGCAAGCACCAGGCCGCGCCGCTGAATGCCCGTCGCGCGATCGACTTCGCCCAGCATTGCATCCACCGTCTGCTGATAGAGCGAAGCCTGCTCGACGGTGAGCGTGGCGTATTCCTTGGTTTCGGTGCAATCGGGCAGGTCATCGATGACGTTGGGATCGGTCTTGACCCGCCGCAGGATGAACGGCCGGACCATTTGGCGCAGCCGGTCGGCTTGAAGGCGGTTGCGATGTCGCTCGATCGGCACTGCGAATCGCCTGCGGAATTCGCCGGACGGTCCAAGGTATCCCGGATTGCAGAACTCCATGATCGACCACAACTCGCTCAGGCGATTTTCAACCGGCGTGCCTGTCAATGCCAGGCGGCGCGGCGCGTGCAGCGATCGAATGGCGGTAGTCTGCTTGGTGGGCGGATTCTTGATGTACTGCGCTTCATCCAGCGCCACGCGATGCCACGCCACGCGCTTGAGCGTTTCAATGTCGCGGCTGATCAGCGGATAAGTGGTGATCACCATGTCCTGGGCGCTGGCTGTCTGGACGAACTGGTCGCCGACCATGCGGTCCGGTCCGTGATGCACAAGCGACTTGAGTTGCGGCGCGAAGCGGCTCAATTCGCGCACCCAGTTGCTGACCACGGACGTGGGCACGACCAGCAGCGTCGGGCCAACCGGCGTCGCGGCCTCGGCCGATTTCCGCTCGTGCAGCAGCAGCGCGATCAGTTGAATGGTTTTGCCCAAGCCCATGTCATCCGCAAGGCACGCTCCCAAACCAAAGCGATCGAGGAACGCCAGCCAACTCAGGCCTGTTTTCTGATATGGCCGCAGCGCACCCATGAATTCCGCCGGCTGATCGAGCATGGGCATGCGGTGGTCTTCGCTTGACGCGTTGAGCAGATCGGCCACCCATCCGGTGGCGTCCATTCCCAAGACAGGCAGACTCATGTTGCGACCGCCGGAACCGTGCGCGATCTGAATCGCTTCGAGCAAAGTCATCTCGCCGCTGGGCGTGGACTCAAGAAACTCGCGCGCCTCGGCAAGCTGCTGCGGACTGATTTCGATCCAGCGGCCGCGCACCTGCACCAGCGGCGAGGTTTGCCGCGCCAGCGCGTGAAACTCGTCCATCGAAAGCGGTTGATCGCCGATGGCGATCTGCCAGTTGAATTTGACCAGGCTGTTGAGTCCCATGACGCTGGCCGTCGGCGCCGTGCCGTGAGCCGTCGGGTTGGCCGCCTGCTGCTCCGGCGGGGCTTCAATGTGCAGGCGCGCAGCGAGCCGGCCGATGGGTTGATTCCACCACGGCGGCACGATGACGCCAAACCCTGATTCCTCGAGCTGCGGATGGATTTCGCGCAGGAACTCGTAGGCCTCGGCCGTCGTGAGCAACAGCGTGGTGGGATGCTTCTCTGAGAGCGCCGCTTCGATCTTCGGGTAAATGCGGCTGGCCCTGCCGAGTTCCGCAAGAAGCAGTTCCTGCGGCTGGTCCACGCTTCGGCCGAACACCAGGCCATCATGCGAGCCATGACTCCAGACCGCAGCGGCGTCGATCAATTGCTCGGGTGATTCGGGTGACTGCAGGTGAAGGCTCAACGGCCACATCGGTTCAGCCGCGCCGTTGCGACCCTGCAGCACGACAGCCGTCGGCTCATTGAGTTTGAAGCACAGATGCAGCGGCCGGTCCTGGCCGCGCTCCTGCAATCGGCCGACCCATTGCGTCGCGTCGCGCAGCAGAAACTGGCCACCATCGTTGTGCGGAATGACGCGGTCATCCCAGCCCAGCAATCCGCCCAGCCACGCCACGTGCGCATCGCCATGCGGGTCGCGATCTTCAATCGCCTCGATGAAGCGGTCCGCATTCAGGACATTTCGCACGAACGCATCGGTCATCGTGCGAAGCGCCTCTTCCAGTATCGACCACGGCTTGCCTTCATGGTGATCGACCACGGCCCGGACCACCGGCGGCATGGTGCGAAGCAGAACGGCGATCCGCTGCCGGGCGTCTTCATCCTGCAGCCACGGGTGCCACGCTGCCTTCAACTCATTTCCCTTGATCTGAATCAACGTGGGGATGAATCGTTGATCGGCAAGAAAGTTGCGAACGAAATCGGCGACGGTGATCCAATAGCGCAGGGAATGGCCCAAATCGATGTCATGCGACGGCTCGCAGTTTTCGACTGCCTGCAGCGCCGACAGCACATTTGGATTGGAAATCGTCAGCGCAGGCACGGAAAACTCGCCGAGCCACGGTTCGGCCTGGGCTTCCAACGCGCCGGCCCGCCGGGCCAGGCGATCGCTGGGCAGCGGCCCCTGCGCATCACGCGGCAGCTGGATTCGAATTGCGGCCGGCCCGAAACCGCAGTGAAGTTGGTCATTGTCCAGAATGTTTGGCGCGCTCGACCGCGAGATACACCTCGCGCTGCGACTTTCCGAGCCTCTTCGCCACCGCGGCGATCGCCTGCCGTCGCGAGGGCGCCCCATTGTTGGCTGTTTGCCAGAATTGCGCGGCCACTTCCTCGTCCGATGCCGCTGCCGCGGTGTGGATCCTGGGTGCCCAGGGGC
>CAMPIL010000338.1 GCA_946886375.1 uncultured Phycisphaerales bacterium | reverse complement strand
GTCCTGGGATTGCTGATCTTCGGACGACGGCTGCCGGAAGTCGGCCGCAGCCTTGGCCGGGGCAGTGTCGAGTTCAAGAAGGGCATTCGCGGCATCGAGGAGGACATCGATGAAGAATCCTCCAAATCCGGCCCGCACTATGGCGACAGTCCACGGCAGGAGTTGCCGCGCCCCCGTCCGCCCGAAGAACGAGTCGAAGAGCGCAACCCTTACGCCACCGTCGAGCAGCGGCCGCGCAACGAGTAGTCATCGCGTGCGGCAGCGGGCAATTTCTCTCTGGTCAATCCCAATGATGAGGTGTGGAATTGGGCACGCTCAAGCGCCCGACGAATTACCATGCCGCCATGCCTGCGGATCGCGCCCACGACATCGAGTCGTCTGATCTGGGAGCGAAGCCCGCGCGGTTTCATGACCGCGTGCTGGCCCTTGCCGCGAGCGCATACGAGCAACTGGACACGGGTTCGCCAGACCAGCCGCAAGCCGATGCCACGGCTCGTCGCGCCGGCGGCGATTTGGAACGGCGCATCATCACCCGCGCCAAATCGCTGGGCATTACCCCATCACTGGAAAGCGCGCTGCATCAAGTGCGCAGCGCCATGACCCTCGTGACGCTGACGGGCTTGGTGCTTGCCGTGGTGGCCGGGGCAGGGGTGGCACGCGCCGCGCTGGCGTCGCCTCGTGATGAACCGGTTAATTTTTTCTGGGCGCTGGGCGCGGTGCTGGGCGTGCAGACGCTCACGCTGATGGTCTGGTTCGCACTCATGCTGTTTGGCAGGCATGGCGCGGCCCACGGCGTGTCGGTGGCGTCGCTGGGCGGGCTGTTCATGCGCCTGGCACAGTTCATCACCTCTCGCATGCACAAGGGGCCGCGCCATGCCGCGGCAGTTGCCGCCGTCGCATCCACCTTTGTGAACAATCGGGTTGGCAAATGGACGCTCAGCGCGATCAGCCACGGTGTATGGCTGGCGTTCAACGTCGGTTGTTTGTCGCTGATGATTCTTCTGTTGAGTTCGCGCACCTACACATTCACGTGGGAAACGACGATCCTCTCGCCCAATCAGTACGTGCCGTTGACGCGGGCCATTTCCGCGCTGCCTGATGCGGTCGGCTTCCTCACGCCAACGCGCGAGCAGATTGCCCAGAGCGAGCGCACTGGCGAATCGATCTCCAGTCAATCGCCGCAACTCATGAGCGCGCGGCAGGAATGGTCGAGCCTTCTGATCGGGGCGCTGGTCATGTACGGCTTTGCGCCGCGGTTGCTGCTGTTGGCGCTCTGCCTGGGCCAGCGCAGGCATGCGCTCGCACGGTATCGGCTGGACACGTCGCGGCCAGAATTCATCAGGCTCATGCCCCGCTTGATGCCGGTGGCGGAATCCATCGGCGTCACCGATGTTGACGACGGCGTACCGCCTCCAGCAAAACCCCTGCTCGCAGCGGCATCGACGACGCGCCCGATCGGACCGCCCGCCATTCTGGGTTTCGAATTGCCGCAGCGGAGCGGAATGAAATCCTGGCCGCCTGCGCTGCACCAGGTGCGCTGGCTTGATCTTGAGATGGTTGACAGCCGCGACGATCAGCGGCGCGTGTTGACCCGGCTTTCGCATTCGCCGGAAGAACCATCGGCGGTGGTGGTTGTCTGTGCCCTGACCACGACGCCCGATCGGGGCGTCGGCAACTTCCTGCGCGAAGTGCAGGGCGTGTTGTCGCGGCCGATTGTGCTGGCGCTTACGGCGGGGCACGCGCTGCGCCAGCGCACGGAGGCCAATCATGTCCAGTCGCGCATCCAGGATTGGCGCAGGTTGGCGGCCGAGGCGGGCGTGCCGGCACACCAGGTTGTGGACATTGATCTGGATCACCTGACTGATCTGAGCGCTGCACAATTGGCAGCCATCATTCATCAGCGAGAAACGGGAAGCGAGAATCCCGCCGGCCGACGAATCGAACCGGCGTTCGGAGTGATTGAGCAGGAGGCGCGGCGGTGGTTTGGCGCCAAACAGCCGCCCACCGCTTCGCAGCGGGCGGAACTCCACCGCCAAATCGCGCTGTTGTACCGGGCGGATCCATCGAGATGGCGCGATCTTCTGGCGACGCCCGTCTCGCTTGAAGATGTTGCGGATCGCATGAAATCCAGCGCCAATCGGATGATGGAACTGCTCCCGCAGCGGTTGCGTTTGCGCCCGAAGTGGATTGCGGCAGGAGCGGCAGCGGGAGCGCTGGGCTGCGTGACAGCGGCGACGTTGATTTCTCCTGTCGCGATCGCTGCGCTGCCGATGTGGTCAGCGATCGGCGCTGGCGTGAGCGCGCTGTTGTCGCCGCACGACCGCAAATCCGATCAAACCGCTGCAACTGATTTCGACGCGGCTGCCGTTCACGAGGAGATCGCGCTGGCCGTTCGCGCTGCGGCGCTGTTTGCGCTGCTCTTGGAACTTCAAAGCCGGGGCGACGCGGCGATCACTCGCATATTCGATCGCGTGCTGGACACTGATGCCGAGATTGCGATGTCTGATTCCGAAGCAGCGGCGACCTGGCTCGACGCCATCCGCCATCGGCTCGATCTAGCGCTTGCAGCGGAGGCCGCGCGATGACGCAGCCGCCGCTGAAGATTGCAGTAGTGGGTCATACAAATACTGGGAAGACGTCTCTCATGCGCACGCTGCTGCGCGATGAATCATTCGGCGAAGTTTCCGACCGGCCCGCCACAACGCGGCATGTCGAAGGCGCTACTCTGCTTGTCGGCGGCAGGCCGCTGGTCGAACTGTACGACACGCCCGGCCTGGAAGACTCCATTGGACTGCTGGATCATCTTGAATCCATGCGCGGCGACGGACATCGGCGTGCCGATCAATACCGGCAGATTGAGGCGTTTCTCACCAGCCCTGAAGCGCACGGCCGCTTTGCGCAAGAGGCCAAGGCGTTGCGTCAGGTCCTCGCCAGCGACGTCGCACTGTACGTGATCGATGCGCGCGACCGCGTGCTGGGCAAGCATCGCGATGAACTGGAAATTCTGGCCCGATGCGGCCGGCCTGTCGTGCCTCTGCTGAACTTTGTTGCCAGTTCCGATGCGCAGACCGCAACCTGGCGCGAGCATCTCTCACGCATCAATCTGCACGCCGTGGCTGAATTCGACACGGTTGTGCTGGATGAAGAAAGTGAACGGCGGCTGCTGGAAAAAATGCGCACGTTGCTGGACCATCAGCAGCAGACGCTTGACGCGTTGATTGGTGAACGCCGCCAACAGCGGGCGCGGTTGGTCCACGCCTCGGCTGCGCTGGTGGCGGACATGCTGATCGACGCGGCGGCTGCGGTGATGGCGGCGCCGGCGACCGGCGGCGCGGATGCGCAGCATGCAATTGAGTCGTTGAAGCAGCGCATTCGAGACCGAGAACAGAACTGCGTGGAGCAGTTGCTCGCGCTGCATCGATTCACCGCCAGCGGCGTGGAAGGCCATGACCTGCCGCTCACTCAAGGCCGATGGGGTGTTGACCTGTTCAGTCCCGCCGCGATGAAGCAGTTTGGCATACGCACCGGCGGGGCGGCGGCGGCCGGCGCAATGGTCGGCCTGACCGTCGACGCCATGGTTGGCGGAATGAGTCTGGGCGCGGCCACGGCCGTGGGGGCGGCCATCGGCGCTCTGCTTGGCACCGGGCAGACGCACGGCAAGCGGATCATTGATCGCATGCGCGGTTACACCGAACTCCGCTGTGATGACGCGACGCTGAAGGTCCTTCTTTCCCGCCAGTTGAGCCTGGTGAACGCTCTGCTTCACCGCGGGCATGCCAGCGTCCTGCCGATTCAACTGCCGGACCACTCGAAGTCAAGCCGATCCCCAGCGGCGCGGTTGCCTGCT
>CAMPIL010000337.1 GCA_946886375.1 uncultured Phycisphaerales bacterium | reverse complement strand
TAATTGGCCGGTGATGGCCAGCCGCAGCGCGTTTCCCCGGCCGCGCGTGGCGTGGCGTTCATCCAGCGTGGCGCGGTACGAAGGGCACATCGTTCCACCCTTCAGCCGCCGGCAGACGCCCGCGCCGTTGCACATTTCCACCGCCTCGCCCAGGCCATGCTCTCGCCCATAGCGGAAGAACGTGCGCACGCTTGAAACGTCGACGAACCGCTCGGCGGGCTTGACACGCAAATGCTCGAACATCGCATTCGGCGATGCATCGACGATGTTGCCGGGATTGAGGCGGTTTTCCGGATCAAATACGGTCTTGATGGCGCGGAAGGCGTCGCAAATCTTCCGGCCATAGAAATGTTCAAGCAGGTGCGAGCGCAGCCGGCCGTCGCCATGCTCGCCTGACAGCGCGCCGCCGTAGCGCATCACCATGTCTGCGGCTTCGCGCACAATGGAGCGCATCACGTTCCAGTCGTTCGGATCGCGCAACGAAACCAGCGGCCGGATGTGCAGGCAGCCCACCGACGCGTGCGCGTAATATGCAGCCGTCGTGTGATGTCGGGCGACGAGTTCGCGGAACTCGCCAACGAAGTCGGCCAGGCGATCGGGATTGACCGCGAGATCCTCCACGAAGGTGATTGGCTTGCGAGCGCCGGCGAGTCCATGCAGCAGCGGTTCTCCGGATTTGCGCAACTTCCACGCGCGCGACATCTCGCCCGGCTCGGTGTACCGGTTGATGGCCTGATCGGGAAATCGCGTTTGCAGTTCAGCGAATTTCCGCTGAAGTTGGTCCTTGTCATCTGCGAAGTATTCGACGTACATCACCGCGCCCGCTGCGCCGGCCGGCGGCTTGGGCAGCAGGTCAACGTACGTGCTGCACTCCACGTTCTGCCGCGCCAGGCCTATGACGACGTCATCGATCAGTTCCGCCGCGGCGGGCTTGGTGTCCAGAATCGTCATGAGCGATCTCAGCGCGACATCGACGCCGGCGAACGCGATGATCGCCAAGCCGATGTGCTGGGGCGCGGGCACAAGATTCAGGTGCGCCGCCGCCGTGATTGCAAGCGTGCCTTCTGATCCGCAAACCAGGTGCGCCAGGTTCACCCTGTCAAATGTGCCGGGCGTGCTTTCGCGAATCTGCCTCAGAATGAGATCGAGGTTGTAGCCGTCCACGTGCCGAATCGTCTTGGGAAATCGCGCATCGATTTCCTGCTCAATCGGCAGAACGATTTCGACAATGCGGCGTGTGAGGTCAGCGATCCGCGGATCGCGCTCCGATGCCCCCTGCTCCAGCCGCAGCGGCGTGCCGTCAGCCAGCAGCACGTCCAAACCCAGTAGATGCTCGACCGTGCGGCCGTATAGGATCGAGTGCGCGCCGGCGGAGTTGTTGCCGATCATCCCTCCGATGTTGGCGTGCGAACTGGTCGCGACATCGGGGCCAAACATGAGCCCGTGCTGCGCCAGCGCGAGATTGAGTTGTTCCAGAATAACGCCGGGCTCAACCCGCGCGCCGCGTCCTGCCGAGTCGATTTCCAGTATTCCCCGGCAATGCTGGCTGAAATCGATGACCACCGCGCGATTGACGGTCTGCCCGGCCAGCGACGTGCCGCCGCCGCGCGGCAGCACGGGCAGCGAATGGGCGGCGCAATACCTCACGACCTTCTCGACGTCACTGATTGTGCGCGGGCACACCACGCCGATCGGCTCCACCTGATAAATGCTCGCGTCAGTCGCATAGAGCATGCGATCGTGATGGTGGAATCGAACCTCGCCGTCGATCAGTTCAGTGAGGTCGCGGGCGATCTGCTCGCGCGACATCGCTTGTGGCGAAGCAGTCGCGCGGTTCATCACGGTCAAGGGAATCGTGTTCGATGTCGCCGTCACAACAGGAGTGTATCGGGTGCGCGGCGGACTCGCCGCATGACCGGTTCTCGACTCAACACAGCTGAGCCGGTCATTCCACGACCTTGAGTGCGTCCTGAATCTCCTGCTTGAGATTCTCTTCGTATTCCGGATTCATGCCCACGTGGAGGGCATGCACCACGCCGTCTGAGCGGATCACGATCGTTGTGGGGATGCCGCGCAGTCCGTAGGCCGCTGCGGTCTCATCGGTGTAGTCCATCGCGATAGGCAGGCTGAAATTGCGCTTGGCCCAGGTGGCCTTGGCCGAGGTCAACCGCGCATCGGGAGAATCTTTTTCCTTGTCCTGAATCTCCCAGACGTTGACGGTAAGAACGCTGACGGGCAAGTCTTGCTCTCGCGCCCACGCGGCGACCTGGTGCAGCCGCGGCAACGCGGCGATGCAGGGGCCGCACCAACTGGCCCAGAAGTCAAGCACGACAACCTTGCCCTGAAGTTCATTCAGATCAACGGCTTTCCCATCGGCCGTGGCGAGCGTGAAGGCCGGCGCCGGCTTGCCAACCAGCGCGTGTTGCCCCGCGCCGTCTCCCTCATCGCCGCCTCCCATCGCCGGGCGCGGAACAAGACTGGCCATGAGGTCCACGCGCTGGCGCTGGCCCGGATCAAGCGCAAAGGTCGAATCCTCCAGCGGCTTGTCGTAGGTCTGGTATTCGTACGAGTGCTTGTACACCAGCGTCGTGCCCGGCTGTGCGAATGCCCCGCCGTTGATCCGGAGTTCCGCCGACTGAATCAGTTTTGTCGCCGGGTCGACCAGCATTTCCATTTTCTCGCTCTCGCCGGTGAAGGTGAGAACCTGAACTTGTCCTGCATCCTGTTCCTTCACCTCAACACCCGTAGGCACAAGGCCGTTGAGCGCCTTGGGGTGCAGTTGAAGCAGAACGTCTTCAATGGAATCTTCGCCAAGCTCGATCGCCAATTCCGGAAAGGGAAGGTCCTTGAAGGCGTTCAGCAAGGCGTAGTAGGGCGAACCGTCATCGGAAGTTGTGAAATAGGAATGATCGGTTTTCTCATGCACCGCGCTGATCGTGCCGCTGTCGGCATTCTGATCATCGTGATTGAGATAGCAGGTGAACCCGTTGAGTTTGACGACGGCGCGGCGACCCGGCCCGAAGACAAATTCGCCCTTCACTTCCGATCCCCTGGCATCGGCCGCGCCCTCGGCGAGTTCAATCTTGACGGTGCTCTTGACGGTGAGCGCGGGACGGCTGCGGTAAGATTGCACGATTTCGGTGAACGCCTTGAGCGCCGCCGCATCAGGTTTGATCTCGGATTCTTCCTGTGCAATTGCCACGCTGTGCATTGCAACGGAAGCCAGCAGCGCGACGACGGCAGCACGATTGTGACTTTTCAACATGAGGGCCTCCACCGGCAAATGATGCACCATCATAACCGGCCGAAACAAAGCGGGCCCGGCGTTTGCGCCAGGCCCGCTGAAATCTGAGTCAATCGCCAGTCTCAGCCCGTCGTCTTGAGGGCCTCGGCGACGTCTTTCTTCAGGGTGTCAACCATGTCGGGGCTGAATCCGTCATGCACGCGAAACACCTTGCCATCGGGACTGACAATCACGGTGGCGGGGATGCCGCTGAACCCGTACTTGCCGACCACGCTGTCATCCAGGTCCAGCAGCGTGGGCATGGTGTACTTCTGAGCGGTCCAGAATTCCTTCACCTTCGCCTTGCGCTCGTCAGGAGATTTCACGCGTTCCCAGACATCCACGGCATACACCTTGATGGGGTGACCTGAAGTCTCGGCCCACGAAGCGAATTCCTGCAACAGCGGCAGGCCCTTGCGGCATGGTCCGCACCAGGTAGCCCAGAAGTCAAGCACCACGACCGATCCCTGCAACTTGCTCAATGTCACGGGTTCGCCCTCGAGCGTCGGCAGCGTGAAGTCAGGAGCCGCTTCACCCACCTTGATGGGCGTGGGCTCGAGCGCTTCAAGGGAATCCACCGCTTT
>CAMPIL010000336.1 GCA_946886375.1 uncultured Phycisphaerales bacterium | reverse complement strand
GGACACAGCCCGCGCCTGCGGCGGACCCGCCGTTTCACCATTCCCGGCACAAAGAACACCACCCAAAGAATCGCAGCGTAGAAGATCGTGTTGATCGCAAAGCCGGGCCAGAGGAAAACCAACGGTAGAAACTCAAACTCTCTAACCATGAATACACGGCTCTTCGGAACCCAAGCGAACATTCTCGTTCGTCCGTGTCGCCAAAACCATGCTTCGCCATGCAATGTGGGGAACGGAAATCCTGCGTGGACCGTGTACCGCGATGCACTCAGCATTTGGTTCCAGTCGTGAAAAGGCTCGCCATGCTGATCGACTCTTTCGCCATAAAGTTCGTACTTGCGATAGCCAAGGCACCCGGTATATGTTGCCGAAAATAAATGAATCTCCTTAACTTCATCGTGTGCATGTTGCTGCCACCACTCTCGCT
Source organism: uncultured Phycisphaerales bacterium (assembly GCA_946886375.1). The sequence continues at coordinate 3,453 of CAMPIL010000336.1, read as the reverse complement.
CAATATCGGTCGGCATCGCAGTTTTGCGCGAAGTGGGCAATAAATCTATGGTGAGATAAGACACTGTCAACGCCACCGCGACGTTCACGATCGCGCCGAGCAAGAGCAGCACAATGATTTGAAGCAAGCGGCGTTTCATGCTCCCTCACCCCGGCCCTCTCCCTCACGAGGGAGAGGGCGTTTCGCGCCGCATTCAGTGCAGACTTTAGATGTGCCAACCGGATACGCACACGCCGGACACAGCCCGCGCCTGCGGCGGATGGTTCGACGCAATTTTCCGGGGGCAAAGAACACCACCCCCAGAATCGCAGCGTAGAAGATCGTGTTGGTCGTGAAGCCTGGCCAGTGTGGCAGCAGCGGAAGAGTTCGAGGCGGATTGAACATCAATGTTGAAGCATCCAGATCAAGCACGATGCCGCTACGGCTGGAGAGCGGTTGACGACCTCCAAAGGGCCTTTTTTCAAAGCGTGCTGTAAGCGACAGCATCGGCCAGCCCACAGCGAAAGCGCCTGCCTGCGCCGATGCGCCATGAATTCGATCCGGGCGCCACGACCAGCGAGGCAAAGATTGCACAGACGGCAGCCAACCGACAGAACTCGTGTAGGTCTCAAACCACGTGTCGTCGGTCTCGGTCGAGATCGTCAAGAAAATGTAACTCCATCCCGATCCGCGTCGGTGCAGCGCAGTCCATTTGGTGCCACTTTTGTCAGATCCATGTGCATACTGGGTGTTGAGAGGTTCCATGCGCCCAAGATTGGGCCGCGCGCACAAGACGATTCCCCACGCCACCGCGACGTTCACGATCGCGCCGCCCAGCACGAGCAGCAGCAGCATCACCACGAGACGTTTGACAGCGCAGCGGTTCATACGTGATGCAGTCATTCTACTGCGGCCGCATCGCTCAACGCCGTTCGAAACCTTGGCAGATCGGGGGCGCTCTACGATGAAACGAACACGACATTCACCCGAACAGATCATCACCAAGCTGCGTGAAGCCGACACAGGAACTTGGCAGGTTGGAGCCTGAGCATCATTCCCGCCCCCGGCGCGCTGGGGTTGCTCGCGATGGCCGGCTTGACCCTGCCGCGACGGCGGCGGTGGTGATCACAATTCCACCACGTTCGGCTCTGGATGAACCTATGGGCACTGTCCCCAGCCATCAATCACCGCAAGCAGGTCCATCACGTCAACCTGCCCATCATTGGTAATGTCCGCAGCGCAGCCGGAGCACGCGCCCCAACTGTTGATGACTGCAAGCATGTCGTTCACATCGACCAGACCGTTGGCCGGAGCGGCGATGTCGCTGGGACACGCCGGTGGCACGATTGCGAACTGAAGAACCGCAGCCCCGCCCGGCAAACCGTCGCCTGAGGGAAGCGATGACGCACTACCGGGATTCAAAACCTCGCCGTCCAGCGCCTTGCCTGAGGCGACGTCAGTCAGGTTCGCGGCCACGCTCAACGTGTAGGTGTCAGCCGGCAGCGGCGCTGTCGGCGTCAGCGTCGCGGTCAATGCGGCTGCACTGTATGAAAACGTGAAGGGAATCGAACCGGTGTTGAGTCCTGACAACAGGAAGTGCCCCGCCGCCGCATTCACGTTCTTGTGGAACGTCACTTGAATGGCGGTGACGCCTCCCGCCAATTGGCTGCTGCCGGGCGCAGGCTGCATCTTCACGATCTTGGGCGGGCCTTCCACGAAGGTAGTCGTCTGATTCGATGGATGCAGGATGTAGTTGTTGGGATCGACCTGAAGCGCGGTCACATTCCCCGGCGCCGCGAACAACAGGTGCTCAGCCCGTTCATCGTTCCACACCTTAGTTGCCGTCGGCGTGCCGGCGGTTGTTGTCACGATGTCAATGGGCATCTCAAACGTCGCCCACGAGGAGTTCTGCACCTGCTTGATGTACAACTCCAGGTAACTCGATCCCCCTGCGGTCACGTTGCGATACGCTGTCTGGTACGTCGGCGCGCCGGTCAGATAGACCCACTGATTGAAGTACGTCGCGAGGCTGGAGCCGTAGAAACTCTCTGCGATGGCGCGGAGGTCCTCGGTGGTCACCGCTGAATAGGCGAACTGCTGGTGATAGGTGTTGATGATGTCGAAGAACATTTCATCGCCGACCATGTGGCGGAGCATGTGCAGGACCCATGCGCCCTTGTAGTACACCGCGCTCTGGCTGAAGATGATGCTCGCGGAACTCGTGTCATAGCGGTACACGACGGTGTCCATTGACGACGGGCGACGGTTGCTCATGGCCGTCAACAGCGCGGCGGTTCCAGTGCTTCCGGGCTGGAATTCCTGCCACAGCGCTTCGCAATAGGTCGCAAAGCCCTCGTTCAGCCAGATGTGGCCCCACGATGCACAAGTCAGTTTGTCGCCCCACCACTGGTGCGCCAGTTCGTGGGCCGTGACGCTGTTTGAGAACGTGCCTTGACCGGTCATGGTCTGGTGTTCCATTCCGCCGCCAAAGCCGAACTGGTAGATCCCGTACTTTTCCCCCGCAAATGGATAGACGCCGAACAAGTCGCTGAACGTCGTGAGCATCTGCTTGGTCGCCAGCCATGCGTTGCGGTTGGAAGGGGTGTCGCTGCCGGGATAAATGTAAAACCGCATCGGCATTGGCGCGAACAGACCGGGATACATCCACGTGTCGGAAAACTCGTTGTAGTTGGTCGCAGCAAACGAAAACAGGTACGGGGCAGTCGGATAGTTCGTCTTCCATCGATAACGAAGTTTGCTCCCCGGCAGCACATCGGTTCCCTGCAGCAAACCGTTGGAGGCAACCTTCATCGTGTTGGGCACGGTAAATGCCAGGTCAGCCGTCGCCTTGTCACGGTTGTCCTCCTTCGCCGGCCACCAGGTGTAGGCGTAGTACGGTTCGCTCAACGTGTACACGACTGGGCTGCCGCCCTGCGTGGTGAAAGTGACCGACCCAAAGCCGCCGGAGGTCGGCGTGCCTGTGTAAGAAATCTTCACCTGGAACTGATCGTTGGTGTTGAAGGCCTGATTGAGATTGACTTGAAGGTCCGCAACGTTGAAGCGTGTCGAGGTCGCATTGACATCGTTGACCTGGAGCGAGGTGATCGTGAAGTTCTGATGCAGGCGAACTGGAAACGTGGTCACGTTGTCATCCAGACACTTCACCGTGATGATGTTGGTCCCTGTCAGCGTGTTGGGAGAGCCGGGGATGATCTGCAGATCGAGGTTGTAATGCAGCACATCGGTGTCGCTGAGCCCGTCGGTCTGCAATGGGAGAATCGCGGGGGCGTCCGCGTTGTCAACTCTCCATCCATCGCTCCGCGCATGGGCGCAGCCAACCTCGGCCTGGTGCGGCAACGCGGGAGGCTCAGGGTTCGAAGTGCGCTCCGCCACCGCCACCACGGGCACCAGCATCAACATCGAAAGCATCAAGGCTTCTCCAGATTACACTTGCGTCGTGGGGACCTTCTCACC
>CAMPIL010000335.1 GCA_946886375.1 uncultured Phycisphaerales bacterium | reverse complement strand
ATCCATCTCCTTCGGCGGCGGGGTGCTGAACTCCCTCGGCAACGACGACATCGCCATCGCCAAACTCGACACCAACGGCAATCACATCTGGAGTAAGCGTTTCGGCTCCACCGGCTTTGTCGCCAGTTACGACATCACCACCGACGCGGCGAACCGGATTGTCTTCTCCGGCACGTTCGCCAACACAATCGATTTCGGCGGCGGGCCGTTGAATTCCGCCGGCGGCTCGGACGCCTTTATCGCCAAACTCGACGCCGGCGGCTCGTTCATTTTCAGCCGCCGCGCCGGCGACACCGGCAACGATTCCGCATACGCCGTGGCAGTTGATTCGAGCATGAATGTGATCGTCGCGGGCGTTTTTTACGGGACGATCAACTGGATCGGCGGTGGTCCCAATCTCAGCACCGGTGCGGACCCGTCCACCTTTGTCACCAAATTCTCGCCGGGCGGCAGTCAAATCTGGAGCAATGCATACCCGACTTCAACCGCCTATGCCTGCGCCACCGATTCCAACGCCAACGTCATCGTCAGCGGCGGCTTTTTCAACACAGTCAACTTCGGCGGCGGGAACCTGACGGCAGCGGACAATTACGATGTGTTCATCGCCAAATTCGGACCCAACCCGCCGTGCTTTGCCGATGTGGTTGTCGACGGAACCGTGAACGTCAGCGATTTGCTTGCGGTGATCAACGGTTGGGGTCCATGCCCCGGCGCCTGCACCGCGCCTTGCCCCGCTGACATCGTCCACGATTGCACCGTCAACGTCATCGACCTGCTCGCGGTGATCAACGGCTGGGGGGCGTGCCCGTAAGACGGATTGGACCGACTGCGAGTTGGAAGCGGCGGTACGGCTCTAGTTGCAGATTCGGGGTCTGTGCGGTACGGTGTCGCATTCAGCGAAGTCAGTGCTTGGCTGCGGTTAGCATGCTCAGCTCAAAACTGGAACACTCGATCCATGATTCGGCCGTCCGTTCCCATCGAAACTGAGCAGTCGCTCATTGATGAGTTTTTCAGCAGTGGCAATCCCGACAACATTCTCCCGGAGTTGGCGCGCGAGAAGCACGCCATAAGGCGAATTGAGACTTTCGTCCGCGAGCGACCAACCTCTCACGAACTGATACTTGGTGACTCCCGGAGTGCGGCCTCGCTCGATCCGAATTCAGTACATCTGGTCGTTACCTCGCCGCCGTATTGGACGCTCAAGCGATACAACGAGCATGATGATCAACTCGGGCATGTGCTCGATTACGACAACTTCATTGCTCGTTTGGACGAAGTTTGGTCGAATTGTTATCGCGCTCTTGTTCCGGGCGGTCGGCTGATCATCAACGTGGGAGATGTCTGCCTTTCGCGGCGCAAGAACAACGGTCGGCATACGGTCGTGCCATTGCATGCGACCATTCAGGAGCACTGCAAGGCAATCGGATTTGATAACCTTGCGCCGATCATTTGGCACAAAATCGCGAACGCTAATTATGAAGTGTCCGGCGGCGGCGGCTTTCTCGGCAAACCGTATGAACCAAATGCGGTCATCAAAAACGACATTGAATTCGTTTTGATGCAGCGTAAACCCGGCGGATATCGCAGCCCAACCAAGATCGAGCGCCTGCTGAGCCTTATCAGTGCCGAGAATTATCAACTCTGGTTCCGACAAATATGGTCCGATGTGCGAGGCACTTCTCATCCAAAGCATCCTGCTCCGTTTCCGGTCGTGTTTGCCGAGCGGCTGGTGCGAATGTTTTCATTCGTCGGCGACACGGTTCTTGATCCCTTCATGGGAACCGGCACGACAAGTTTGGCGTGTGCCGAATGGGGCCGAAACAGCATCGGGATCGAAGTTGATCCGCAGTATTTCGAGATTGCAAAGAATCGGCTTGCGGCAAAAGGGGCCGACCTCTATCTGTCGCTGAATGTGACCACCCGAATTGCAGGCCCATGAACAATATTGAAGGGGACATTCGAGAAGCCGTTCGCTTTTTCTGGCGGATGCGGCTGCAGCAGTCGAAAAAACAGCAAAGCGGCGTCGATCTGGATCGTGGGGCTCGATCTGCGGTGACCGGCGGTAAACAGATGGATGGCTTCATTCGGCTGGTGCGCACACTCCTTCTCGATGCCGGTGTTCCCGACTCCTGCATCGCGATTGACAAGCGTATTGAGATTCCGGGATGGTTCCGCGCGGAGAAACAGTGGGATCTCGTGATTGTCCACCAAAGCGAATTGGTTGCCGCCATCGAATTCAAATCCCAAATTGGTCCATCCTTCGGCAACAATTTCAACAACCGCACCGAGGAGGCTCTTGGAAGCGCGACCGATATTTGGGCCGCCTATCGCGAAGGCGCCTTTCGACCTTCAAGCCGGCCGTTTCTCGGGTACTTGATGTTCTTGGAAGATTGTGAACGATCGCGTACTCCTGTAAAGGTCGTCGAGCCGCATTTTCAGGTTTTTCCAGAGTTCAAGGGCGCATCGTATCGAGACCGTTACGCGATACTCCTTGAAAAGCTGCTCCGCGAGCGGTTGTATGACGGCGCGGCGTTGCTTTTGTCCAGTGCCCATTCGGCCAAGACAGGCGAGTTCCAACAACCCCATCCTGAACTGACTTTTGTAAAGTTCGTAACTCCGTTGCTGGGCCATGTTGCCTCGATTTGCAGTTAGACGGCGTGAAATGTTGCCACGGCCGCGGGCATGACAGAGAATGCCGATCGAGTGACCCGGGAACAGTGGGCGATGCGGCGAAGTTCGTCGCTGTGAAAGTCAGCGCGGAAATGTTCGCTGTCGCGCGAAAACTCGCGGCCGGGATCGCGCCTCGCCGCGCGGCCGCTTCGGATTCGTTTTGCCTTGTTCCATTACGTCGCGTCGCGTGAGGTCCAAGCCTCAACGCGTCATTCGTGGCGCGTTTTTTTACGCGCGCTCCAGATTTATCATTCACCCCCTCGCGTGCGCGTGAGTTGACCTGTGGGCGCAGCGGCGTTGCCTTGCCTGTCTTGCCGGGCTGGTTTGTCTCCTGTGGGAGTTCAATTTCCGAGCCCAAAACACGAGCGTTTCCACGAAGCACAGCCGCTTTTGATCCAGTACACTCCCCCGCATGGTCAACAAGGTCTTTTCTTCTCCCGCTGCGGCTCTGGATGGTTTGCTGTTTGACGGCATGACCCTTGCCGTGGGCGGGTTCGGGCTGTGCGGCATTCCCGAGCAACTCATCATCGCCTTGCGCGACAGCGGCGTGAAGAACATCACCGTCGTCTCAAACAACGCAGGCGTGGACGACTGGGGCCTGGGCCTGCTGCTGAAGACTCGCCAGATCAAGAAGATGGTGTCCAGTTACGTGGGCGAGAACGCGGAATTTGAACGCCAGTACATGTCAGGCGAACTGGAACTGGAGTTCTGTCCGCAAGGCACGCTGGCCGAGCGATTGCGTGCCGGGGGCGCGGGCATTCCCGGTTTCTATACAGCCACGGGCGTGGGCACGATTGTCGCCGAGGGCAAGGAGCACAAGGACTTCGACGGCCGGACGTATGTGCTGGAGCGCGGCATCCGCGCGGATGTCTCGCTGGTCAAGGCCCATATGGCCGACGGCTCGGGCAATCTGGTCTATCGCAAGACGGCGCGGAACTTCAACCCGATGATCGCCACCTGCGGCAAGGTGACCGTGGCGGAGGTGGAACAGATCGTGGACATCGGCAAACTCGATCCGGAGTGCGTTCACACCGCCGGGATTTTCGTGCAGCGGATGGTGCAGACGGTCTCTGAGAAGCGCATCGAGCAGCGCACCGTGACGCCACGGACATAGGGAAATTGCAGCAACTGGCGGCGGTCTCGCGTGTTGGGCGGGGTTGGGTTTCGGTGAATCCGTGAACCTGGGCGGGCGGGTGTGGCTGCGTCAGGTCCCAGAAAAG
>CAMPIL010000334.1 GCA_946886375.1 uncultured Phycisphaerales bacterium | reverse complement strand
TTTCGGGGGGGCAGACCCTGAATGCAAGTTACAGCATTCTTCATCATGTCGATGGCCGCGACTTCGGCGGTCCGATGGATGAGCATTCCAAACTCAACATCAATCGCGCTGACGATCGCGCGCTGCTGCTGGCGCTGGATGACATGTCGCTGGATCTTCTGTACGCAGTCGGCGACTGGCTGGATCAGGACAACGAAATCAGCACGCTGGGCGTCGAGCGCGATTATTACCGCAGCCTTGAGACGCCGTACGAACCGCGCAACGGCCCGATGCAGAGCCTGGGGGAAATCGAACTTGTCGCCGGCATCTGGCCCAAGTATTTCCGCGGCGAGGATTGGAACCTCAACGGACGATTGGACTCCAACGAAAACGACGGCAGCCGCTCGTTCCCTCCCGATCAATCCGATTCCATTCTCGATCCCGAATGGTCCGGTCATCTCACCGTGTACTCGGTCGCCGGCGGCGCAACCGCGTCCGGCCAGCCGCGTATTTACCTGCGCAACGCCACGCCCGAGGACCTGACTCGGCGCCTGGAAATTGATGAAGCCCAGGCGCTTGCGCTCATCGAATTTGGAAAGAATTCCGGCAACTCGCTTTCGGATCTGCTGTTCACAGCGCTGGGCGGCGGTGAAAATACTCCTCCGCCCAACAGCGGCGACCAGCAGCCGAATCCCCGCTCGCAGCAACAGCAGCGGCAGCAGCCACAGCAGAATCAGCAGCAAGCCGGGCCGGGCGCGTTCACCGATGCCCAACTTCGCGCGGTTTTCGCCGAAACGTCCATTGAAGACCCTTTGGACCGCCTGCCGGGCAAAATCAATCTGAATACCGTTTCCAGCAAATTCCTGCGCGACATCATCGCATTTCTCGGACTGGACGAAACAATCGCCGATGAAATCCTCTATATGCGCGACAGCCGCCCCCAAGGCATTCTCAGCATTGCCGACCTCCAGAAGATTCCTAATATCCAGCCAGACGAATTGCGGGCAGTCACCCGGCGATTCGACACCGTGAGCAGCGTGTACACGATCAGTTCCCGGGGCCGATCTGCGGCTTCCGGGCTGGAAGTTGAAATCATCGCCGTAGTTGATCGTTCTACCGTGCCGGTGAGGATCATTGAATATCGAGAGCAATAGCCCGTGAAAAAAACGCCCACACCAACTCAAGATCCCAACATGCTGGCAATCACCCAGCGCGCCGGCAATGCATGGCGCGTGCTGATTGCCAACGTGGCCGGCCCCATGCCGCACGTGATCGGGTCCAGGGAATTTCCCGTTGACCTTGTTGCCCGGTTCGATGGCTGGCTGAACGAGCACAAAGTCGCCTCCGTGCTGTGCGTGGTGCCGTCGGCGGCGGTCATCTGCCGCAATTGTCCGCTGCCGGATGCATCGGCCGAACAACTGGAACAGGCGCTGCACCTGCAGGCCGAGGCGAATCTTCTGGGCATCGCGCCGCCTCACCGACTGGCGATGGCGGTGCTGCCCAATGCGGCAGGCGAAACCACGCGCACCGGACTTGTGCTGGCCTGGCCCGAAGCCGCTGCATTCAACGGCCCGCCCACGACGCGGCCGATGACCTACGTGCCTGACGTCGCTGCGCTCGCAGCGCTGCTCAACGGTCAGCGGCCGACCGAGGCGATGCTGTGGATGGATCGCGATGACGGGTCGGTCGCCATGGCAATCACGCACGCCGGCGGCGCGAGTTTCCGCGCCACGCGCGAAGAAGCGCAGTCCACCGAAGCCTGGCAGCGGAGCATTGGCCGTCTCGTCGCCGAGACCGGATTGAGTGTCGGTCACACCGGCCCGTTCATCGACGCCCTTGTGCAGGATGCGCACGCCAAGGCGGGCATGGTTGCCAGCCGCGAGGCGCGACTGTTCATGCCCGCGGAAGTGCTTGCATCCGCGGCGTCACGAATCAAGGGCGTGCAGTCCGATCCTTCGTGGTGGTCGCAATACGGCATCACTGCGGGCGCGCTGTTGGCGCGTGCCGGATCGACCGCCGCCTTGACGCGCATGCTGCACACGCCGCCGGTGGAAGCGCCTTCGCCGATGCGGACAATTCTGGAAAAACTGTCGCGTCCCCAGGCCGCGGCCGTTGCTTTAGCCCTCTGCGTGCTGGCGCTGCTGTTTGCGCCATTGGTGTTCAACGGAATGCGGCTGCTGATTCTGTCGGTTCGCTTCAACGATCTGGATCAGCAGATCGAAGCCGCATCCACCTCCAAGCAGCAGTTGGCGATGTATCGCGAACTCGAAAAGCAATCGACTTGGCCGATGACCAAACTGCTGGCCGACATCACCGCGAACACGCCGATCGGAATTGAGTTGGAATCCATTCGCATCGAAGGCGGAAAGGATTTCGTCGTGGCGGGGACCGCGCTGTCATCGGACGGCCGCTCGCCCGCCGCGCTCGTCGCGCTCATGCAGGAAAACCTGGGGCGCGATGGAATGTTCAGCGACATCGCCGTCAACTCCGGAAAGATCGACAACCTCGGCCGGTACAAGTTCGATCTTTCCGCAAAGATCACGCGCCCGTACTTCGCGCCGAATCGGGACGACGACCGTGATTTCAAGAAGAACAGTTACGCGCTGCGGTTGTATGGACCGCCGCCCGACGACAGCATCGCCATCGGCGCGGTTGATTCGCGCGTGGACTCCGCGCCTGCGCCGGTCGAAGCTGAAGTGCAGCCGGTTGAGAATGAGCGGCTGGCCGCAGTCGACGATGAACAAGAGATTCCGCCGGACCTGCGCTCTTCCACAACTCCGACCAGGTTTGACGGCGGCATTGGAGTCGATCCAAGTACCGCCACGTCCGGTGGAATGTCCGTCGACCCGCGCGCCGTGCCGCCGCCGCTTGATGTCGAGCAGATCAAGGTGATGTCGAAAGCGGAATTGAAGGACGCGCTGGCGAAGGTTTCGCGGGCGCGCATCAACCGCGATCTGCCCAAGGATGTGCAGGCCCGGTTGAAGCAGGAACACGATCAGATCATGGAATACCTGCGAAAGGCGAAGAACTGATGGCCGACACATCTGCACTCATTCAGCAGTTCCGCCAGATGCCGCGGGTCATGCAGTGGGTCGCCGTCGCGGCCGCGGGCCTGGTGCTGTTTGTCATCTGGGACCAGGCAATCCGCCCGCAGACCGAAGCCTGGGGCAAGCAGGCCGACGTCATCCAGTCCAACGTCGCGAAGGTGCGCGCAAGCGAAACTGTCGCGCGCGACCTGCGATTGCGCGAGCCTCTGGTCAAGGCATTGGGGCCGGTGCGCGTGCCGGTCCCCATCGCTGAAGGCTCCAGGATGTTCAACGATGTCGTCCTGGGCGTGCTGGAGAAGCACGGCGTCACGCCGAACTTCAGCGTGCGATCGCGCGGCAAACTGCCCAAGACTTCGCTGACCGAAGTGACCAGCGGCTCCAAGCGCATCGATCGCCTGACCGGCGACCTGAAATTCGACGCCACTCCCGCCGCCGCCGTTGCCATCATCTCCGAACTTGAGTCAAGCCCGCACATCGAATCAATCGGCAGCCTGCGCATGGTGAGAGACACCGGCGGCAGAGTGAAGGTGCAATTGACCATCGAGGCGTGGACGCTTGCGACCGATGCGGTCAAGGGGCCGACCACATGACCGCCAAATCATCATCAGCACAAACCAACTCACCCGCGTCCGGCAATTGGAATGCGCTCGCGGCGCGCACTTCGATCAAAGGTCCGCTTGGATTGAGCCTGCTTGCGATCGTGGTGACAGTGGTCATTCTGTTGTCGGGAATCGCATCGCTTGTGATCTCGGCTTTTGGGCGCGGCACGGGTTCCGTGCAGCCCGCGCAGGAACTCGACAAACTCGTCGCGAAGCATCAGGAAGAAGTGAAGGGTTGGCAGGAACGATTCAACGGGCGATCGGTGTTCTTC
>CAMPIL010000333.1 GCA_946886375.1 uncultured Phycisphaerales bacterium | reverse complement strand
GTCGGCTATTCTCTTTGACACGCCGCTCACGTCTCGCATTCCAAGGCCACGTTTGACCAAGACCATCGACGCGCTTCCTGAACACATCCGCCGCCCCCACCTTCGCCCGATCCAGCCCATATCGGTCGCCAAGGATGGCAAGCAGTTCGTCGCCCTGCGCGACCCCGCGATGCTCTGCCCCCAGACGATGGTCGTGCCCATGCCCGTGCTGCAGGTGGTGCAACTGTTCCGCGGCGACCGGCCGATCGATCAGATCGCAACCCAGATCGGCAGCGACGTCCAGCAGTGCATCGAACTGGCCAAGGGCCTGGACGGCCTGGGCCTGCTGTGGGGGCCGACGTTTGAGAAACTGGAAACCCAGGCCCAGGAGCGACTTCAAACCCAGGGCGCGTTTCCGGCCAACGCGAGCCTTGCGCTGGGTCAGGACGCCGATGCCTGCCGGCGGGCGATCGAGGGATATTTCGAGCAGACCGAAGATCCGGAAATCGAAGGCCCGCCGATCGGCATCGTCGCACCGCATCTGGACTATGAGCGCGGCTGGCCCAACTACGCCGCCGCCTACTTCTGCCTGCGCAACATGCCCAAGCCAGATCGCGTGGTGATCCTTGGCACCAATCACTTCGGCATGGGCGACGGCGTGGTGCTGTCGGAGTACGGCTTTGATTCTCCGATGGGCCGCTGTCCCGCCGATTCCGCGCTGGTCGGCGAAGTGGTCAAGACGCTGGGCCGGCCGATCGTTGTCGATCAACTCGATCACCTGCCGGAGCACTCGATCCAGTTGCACCTTCCGTGGCTGCAATACTGCTTCGGCAACGTGCCGGTGGTCGCTGCGCTGATTCCCGATCCGCTGGTGCCGATGATTCAGGACGATGGCGAGCGCGCCAATGCCGAGCAGTTTGTCGGCGCGTTGAAACAGTCGCTGGACAAACTGGGAGGCAGCACGTTCTTCGTCGCCTCAAGTGACATGAGCCACGTCGGCCCGCAGTTCGGCGAGCCGCGCCCCGTCGATCAGCAGCGCCGCTTCGACGTCGAGCGACACGATCGCGAGATGATGGCGAAGTTCATGACCGGCGACTCGCAGGAGTTTCTCTCCGCGATGCGCTGGAACAAGAACCCCACGCGCTGGTGCAGCATCGGCAACATGGCCGCAATCCTCGATCTCGTGCAGCCCACCTCCGTCGAACTGATCGACTATCGCCAGGCCTACGACGACAAGGGCATGGTCATGGTCACCAGCGCGGCCATGGCGCTGCTGTAAGAACACAGGCAGAAATCAACAGGCGAAAAGCAGGGACTGAAACTCGGCGCGTCGGACACGCAAGCCGCTTCCTGCTTTATGCTTTGCCCATGATTGCCGTCGTGCAGCGCGTCGTTCGGGCTTCGGTTGCAGTTGAAAGCGAGGACTACCGCGCGCAGATCGGCCCGGGATTGTGCGTGCTGCTTGGCGTTGAAGTCGGCGATCAAGAAGATGATGCGCTTTGGATGGCAGGCAAACTCGCGCGCCTGCGCATCTTCAAGGACCAACAGGACAAGATGAACCGCTCCGTGCAGGACATTGGCGGCGAGGTCCTCATCATCAGCCAGTTCACGCTGGCGGGCGACGCATCCAAGGGCAATCGCCCGAGTTTCATCGGCGCTGCCCCGCCGGAGATCGGCCGAGCGCTTTACGAACGGGTCTGCGCCGCCGTGCGCGAGGAACACAATCTACCCGTGAAGACCGGAATCTTCGGCGCGATGATGCAGGTGGAGTTGGTCAACGACGGCCCGGTGACGCTGATTGTGCGAAGCCGCGAGTGAGCAGGGATTCGGGATCAGGGTGCGGCTGAGAGCGGTCTTGATCGCAGTAACGGCTCGTTTTCCGCGCATGCCCGCGCATGCGGGAATCCATTGCCTTGTGCGCGCCGACAGTGATTCTCTCTCCCAACGAAAAAGAGCCCGTCGCTGGTAACAGCGAAGACGGGCTCCTTGTGGGGGGGGCTTGTGAGGCGAATCCACAAATCAGATTCGCAACTTCCTATTCGCCGTAAATTTGGAGTGGTTCCACATCCCGGCAAAAAATCTGAGAAATTTATCCCACGCTCAAAAATGCACAGAAGTCCTTGCCGTTACTGCATTTCCGAGAGTTTTCGCCGAACCTCCTGCATGTCGGACCAGACTTTCTGCCTTGTGTCGACGGTGTAATTCCGCAGCAGGTAGGCAGGATGAAACGTCGGCATCACGGGAATCTGCAGGTCGCCCTCGGCGTAATTTCCCCACTGGCCCCGCAGTCGGGTGATCCCGATGTCAGTCTTCAACAGCCATTTCGTCGCAGGTCCCCCCAGCGCGACAATGATTGAAGGCGAAATGATCCGGATCTGCTCCGCCAGGAACGGCGCGCAGGCATCGACTTCCGGCGGCAAGGGCGTGCGATTCTCAGGCGGGCGGCTCTTGAGGATGTTCGCGATGTACACCTGCTCGCGGCTGAGCCCCATCGCGCGGATGATCTCATCGAGTTTCTGACCCGCGCGGCCAACGAACGGTCGTCCGGTCCGATCTTCTTCTTCACCAGGGGCCTCACCGATGAACATCAGCCGCGCATCGGGTGCACCTTCGCCGAAGACGGTTTGCGTGTGCGTGGTCACAACCGTGCAATGCGGGCAGGCGGCGTCGTGGCGGGCCTTCAGCTCCGCAAGCCGTCGGGCCCGAACATCCGCCGAGGGCAAATCCATTGCGATCCTTGGCTTTGGAGGCGGCGGGTACGCCGGTGCGATGCCTACAGGTGCGATGGGTTGGGATGCAGCAGCCTTCAGCGGGACAAAGTCGATCCCCAGCAGCCGGTCTGTGGCGAGATGCTGACGTGCAATGTGCTGGATGGTGGTCGGATCGGCCATGGCTGCGCGGGTTGGGTCAGAGTCTACCGTCCGCGAAATGATGAAGGTCCGTTGTGGATTACCTGTCGAGATCGGCGACGCGGCGAAATCGTTGCTGCTTTCGACTCGGAATTCTGCTCGACCGATAACGAGCAATTCTTATGCCGTGCCTGAAGTGCGCAGTTGCGCGTAACCCATTGAAAGGCTTGTATTTGCGGAGTTATTGAAACCAATCGGCGAACTATCGCGACAGTTCTGCGTATGTTTCAGGGTCATGTTCGTTCAAGATTTTGCAAAAATAGGGTTGCCTTTGCAGTTGCGCCCGCCACAATGCAACTTCCTCCCGGAGGGCGGGAAGGACTCGCTTTCCTGCTTTTCAGAGGAACTGGTATGACATTGCCATCTCGTGCTACGAGTCTTCAGGCGTACAACATGCATGTGTATCGCCATGCGATCCACCCGGAATTCTTCCCCATTTCGGGCCGGCGGCGGATTCAGCATGGCGACTACGAATTCGAGTCCTGGATCTGCCGCGGGGCCCACGTCCTGCGCTTTGAGTTCGACAGCGTCTGCGTGACCGAAGTCGTCACCGACCAGTTGGACCGACTGCCTGAACGCGGGCTGATCACCACGCTTCCCTGTGCCGGCGAAAAGGATCACGAGGAAGATATCGCCGATCACATCACCTACATGACCTCCATCCAGACCGAGACCCTCTCGGATCACCTGTACATCAGCACGTACAACGAACTGCTGGAGCACGGCCGGATGTGCGAAGGCCTCAACACCATCTGGACCGATGAACTTGGCCGGAACAACCTGTCGATGATCGACATGCAGCGGTTTGCAGACCAAGTCCACGTTCAGGCTTATCACTGCCGCAGCGATTGCAGCCTGGTCCTGCGAACGCAGTCGATTTTCCAGATCAAGGAAGAGTAGCCCGGCGGCCTGCGGTCAGGCGTCGTCGCCAACCGCGGCCATGCCGCGCGCCGGCTCGGGCGATGGCTCACTCGCGGGTGGATTGGCTCCCGCCGGAACCGCCACAAGCGTGCCGGGAA
>CAMPIL010000332.1 GCA_946886375.1 uncultured Phycisphaerales bacterium | reverse complement strand
GACAACGCCGTCGCAGGCGAATAGTCGCGTCGCACTTGCGACGGCGGGGGAGGCGGCGCGGCTCTATCGCTCGAACTCGCACTCCCGGGCGCACGTGCGGGCCGGCCGGCGGCGGGCGG
Organism: uncultured Phycisphaerales bacterium; assembly: GCA_946886375.1. The sequence goes on along the minus strand of CAMPIL010000332.1, from coordinate 3,806 downwards.
ACTGTCTGACCGGCTTTTGGACTCGGCAGAAGGTGTGACTTCGACCGCTTCAGATTGCGCCATCTGATGTCGCACGCCTCCTTCGCCACCGGCGAATCCCGCGCCGCCAAGTGGTTGCTGATCTGCCGCCTTGGAATGTTGCAATGCCTCTACCTTCGTTCCAAGCCGATAGTGCAGATCGACGACAGTGTCCTTGTCGCGCACCGCATCGCCAATCTGGGCATTTGATTCTCTCGCGTCCAGAATACCCTGCTCAATCGCCGGCACTGTGCGGTTGAGAATGGCTACGTCGTTTGTTGAATCACGTTGCGCCGCGTTTTGCGAGATGAACACTGCCACCGTCACGCACGCCGCAGCGGCGAGTCCCGCGCCGGCCCACAACGATTGCGACCTGAAAATCCACGAACCGCCGCGCCCAATCGGAGCCGGTTGCTCCACAGCAAGCCGCTGCGCGTCAGTCAATCCGGGCCCAGTTTCAGCGGCAAAGCCAGCCGTCAGCATCGCTGCGGTTTCTCGAATTTCGCCCACCGCGGCGCGCATGGCGAGGTCGCTGGCCAATTGGGCTTCGAAGGTCTTGGCTTCCGCGGCGTCAAGTTCGCCCAAAGCGTACGCGGTCAGCCTGGGATCGCTGGGATCAAATGCGTTCATGGTGATGACCTCGCGCTCGTTTGCGAACTGGCCGACTTCATGTCCGAGCAAGCAAGCCGTTCGCGAATGGTTTTCAATGCTGTGTGAATGAGCACGCCGACGTGGTTCGCGGTAATGTCCATCACGTTGGCGATTTCCTGGTAACTGAGGTTGCCCTGGAATTTGAGGCGAAGCACTTCCTGCTGCTTGTCCGAGAGGGTTTGCAGCGCAGCCATTACGCCGCCAGACTCCTCGCGCGACGCATCGCCTGCTTCAGGTTGAACCTGCTCGCGCGATTCGATATGTTGGTTCTGAAGCGTCGTCATGCGACCCTCTTTTCTGCAGACATCCAGCGCCCGGTTGCGGCAGACGCGGTAGAGCCACTGGGCCAGATGGCCGTCCACGCCGGCGCGATCGGCGGTCCACAACTTGAGAAACGTGTCCTGCACGATGTCGCGCGCACGGTCCACGTCGCCGACCAGTTTCACGGCGTACATCGTGAGCGGACCTTCGAATCGCTCCAGTGCCGCGCGAATCCATTGCGCGTTGTCGGTCTTGTCCTTGCCGGGCGAATGCTTCACGGTCCTGCTCCGAGAATCGATCACGGCGTGACGTTCCGGACTGCTGATTTCCCCTTCATCAGTTACAACGCAGTCGTCGCCAGTTTCTTAGCACTCAATTCTTCAGCCGCCTTTACCGCTGCTGATTTCGATCTGGGCGGGCTTGGGGCTTCACATTTGGAGCTTGGTTTGCGGGCTTTTGCGGCGCTATCGGAACACGCCGCGCCGGCGGGTCAAAGTCAGGCGGGTCAGACTGCACCACCGCGATCTTGTCGCTCAAATCGTCCAAGTCGCCTCGCTCCTGTTCGGCGGCGTTGGCAGCGTGCTGAAGGGCAACCCAGGTTAATGCGACAGAAGCCAGCAACGCCAGGCCTGTCACACAAGCCATGCTGACAGCGGCGGCTGCCGAGAGCGGCATCGCCCGCGCGAACGAAAACAGCACCGCGGTCGCTACGGTAATTGCCACAGCGATGATCTGCACCTGAAACTCGATCGCCATCCAGCCGTAACCAAGAATCGAGGCCAACGCCGCGCCGAGCCAACCCGCGGCTGCCGCGCTGCCCAACATGGCGACCAGCCAGAGTGCCGCAATGTTCATCACGAAATTCGCGCTCGCCGCTGTCTGCAGCGACGGGACGTACACCGTGGCAAGCACGCCCGCAAACCATCCCAGGGCAATCAGGGTTTCCACCAAGGTTATCCACCACAACACGGTCGCGCGACTCATCAGTTTTTCGGAATTGCCCAGTTGCGCGCGGAACTTCAATTCGCTTGCGTTCCAGGAACGATTCAGCGCGCTCGCGGCAAGCACAGCGGACGTGACGATGGCTTGCCAGCCCGCCATTCCGCCCACGCAGCCAATGACTGTAATCAGCAGCGCGAAGAAACTGTTGCTGAAACTTCGCAGGCTTTGCGCGACGACATCGGGCTTGGCCAGCAGCGTGAGTGATTCGGCGATCCGGCTGCCGCATTCCGGACACAAACCGCTGGCCCGCAAACCACGCACGTTGTACCCGCAGTGAATGCACCCCAGGTCTCCAATCACCTGGGCATTGGCGGGAACGCGGCGGTAGGCGAGGAATGCGGTCCAGTGCATGGGTCAGAGCTCGATCAACTCCTGCAGGTGATCTCGAATCCCATCATGGCCGCGATCAAGATTTACGCCCAATGATCTCGCCGCGTCCTTGGTGAAGATGTTCTTCGGCTGGGGCGGGCTTGATAAATCAATGTCGGCCTTGATTCCAAGAATTTCCGCGGCCATCACGGCCCAGTCCGCCCAGCGCGCGTAGCAGTCCACCAGGTTGTACGGCTTGCCTGCGGCGGCGGGATTGTTCACCGTCGCCACGACCGCCGCAGCGACATCGTCCACGTGCACAAACTTGCCGCCGCCGGGCTTGGTGATTTTCTCGCGTCGCTTGAGTTTCTCGATGAGCGAGTAGCCGTGCGATCGCTCGAGCGAAGGGTCAATCCCATACACCGCGCACGGGCGCAGCGCGCAGGTGTGCCGGCCTTCACCGAAGTGCGCCGCCCAAAGGTGCGCTTCGACGGCTGCTTTCAGCGCGCCGTACCACCCGCTTGGCCGCAAGGGATGGTCTTCATCGATCACTCCGTTCCAGCGCGGCCGCATGTCGTGATGCACCGCGATGGAACTGATGTACACAAACTGCCGCGGCGCGGAGGCCCGCAGCAGCCGCAGCGTGCCGACGAGATTGGATTGAAGATGCCTGTCGATGTCGCCGTCCTGTATCGCCGCCCAATCCACGCTGTTGTGAATCAGGCAATCGGCGCCGTTCAACAGATCGGGCCAGCACGATTCATCGGATTGATCGCCGACCACAAATCGGTCCACGACAGCCTCAATGTGATCGCGCTTGCTGGTGGGCCGAACCAGCCCGGTTACAGCATGGCCGGCCTGGTGCAGGCGACGCGCGATGTACGAGCCGATAAAACCAGATACTCCCGTCAACGCGACACGCATGGTCTGGCTCCGGTTGGTGAAGTTCGACTCCCGTTCAGGTGAAGTGTAAGAGCAGTCGTTCCCGCGTGCAGCGAAAACCCGGCTGGGCATGGTCGGTGGCAAGCGGGCGTACAATCGTCCACCTAGAATTGAATGCTCATTCACTGATCAATCGGCGATGCAAACAGCCCGGAAGCACAGCAATCAGGCCAGGGAGTGGCGTCGCCGCTTTCGTTTGCGGTTTCGCGCAGCGTTTGCGAGTTTTGCGGCACTATGCCTTGCGGCAAGCGTGCTGTTCTGGATGGTCACGCGGTCATGGTTCATCCTGTGGCTGCTGGTGCCGGAACTGGAAGGCAAACTCGGCGGTGAAGTCGTCATCGCCGACGCCGCGTACCAGGGCGACGGGCGCATCATCTTCACCGACATGAAGTTGCGCGCCCGGGGAATGGCGGGGAAGCCCGGCGACATCGTCACGATCGGAAGCGCCATCGTGACGATTGATTCACGACAACTGCTGCGGGGAGCGCTGCGCATCTCGAACATCGAAGTGGATCGAGCAGTGGTGCGCGTCAGCGAAGATTCCTCGCGCAGCGACTGGCTGAATCTCTGGGCGTTGCAACCCAAGTGGGGCAGCGATCCAGGCAAGCCGATGCCGCCACCGC
>CAMPIL010000331.1 GCA_946886375.1 uncultured Phycisphaerales bacterium | reverse complement strand
CCTTGAGCGCATCGGCGTCGGCCTTGGAGATCTTTTCCTTGACGGGCTTGGGAGCGGCATCGACAAGGTCCTTGGCTTCCTTGAGGCCAAGGCCGGTCGCTTCGCGCACGACCTTGATGACCTGAATCTTCTTGTCGCCTGCGCCCTTGAGCACGACGTCGAACTCGGTCTGCTCCTCGGCTTCGGCCGCCGCGCCGCCACCACCACCGCCGCCAGCCATCACCACGGCTCCACCCGCCGCCGGCTCGATGCCGTAGGTTTGCTTCATGTAGTCCGCCAGGTCGACGGCTTCCTTGAGCGTGAGCCCGGCGATGTCGTCGCCGAGTTTGCTGATCTTCGCTTCAAAGGTCTTGGTTGCTTCATCTGCCATTGCTGTCACTCCAAACTTCTAAGAGATTCTCATCCAAGAGGAGCCGCACACGCGACTTTTAACCCGAGGGCCAGTTGGTTGAGAGAGTTGTCCGTATTCACTAGTCAGGGGCCAATTCTGCCAGCCGTCAGTTCTGATCACTGATCGCTGACGCCTGATCACTATTAGCTGGCTTTCGCGATCGCCTGTCCTTTTTCCAGACGTTCTTGAATTTCCTTGACGATGCCGAGGATGTTCGATCCGGGGCTGGTCGCGGCCCGCAGCAGATTGCTGGCGGGGGAGAGGACCAGTTGTACGACCTTGGCCTGGGCTTCTTCTCTGGTGGGGAAGGTGCTCAGGCGCTTCACGCCTTCGGCGCCGCTGTAGTAGGTTCCATCCAGCACCGCGCCCTTGAGGGTGAGTTGCTTGATCTTCTTGGCCCAGTCCACCAGTTCGCGCGCGACATCGACGACCGATTCGGCTCCGTACGCCAAGGCGCTTGGACCTTCAAGGCCATCGCCCAGCGGCGCGAGTTTTGTGCCGACGAACGCCTTCTTCGCCAGGGTGTTCTTGATGACCGTCACGCGGATCTTCTTCTTTTCAAGACCCATGCGAAGATCGTTGTTGTCGTTGGCGTTCATGCCGCGGATATCGACCACCAGCGCGCCATCGAGCTCGTCGAAGCGCTTCTTGTAGTCGTCAATGATCATTTCTTTGATTGGCTTGCTCATGGCAACCTCGGGGGGAAACTGTGGTCAGTGTTCTGTCGTCAGTGGTCAGATTTTGATCCGCAAGTCGTTGTCACTGGTCATTGATGTTGACCTCTGACAACTTGCTCCTCACACCGCGACTTGCACTCCGGGCGTCATGGTTCCGCTGATGACGCATTTCTTGACGTACGTGCCCTTGGCGGAGGCGGGCTTGATCTTCTCGATCGTTTGCAGGAAGTGATGCAGGTTCATCGCCAGATCAGCCTCGCTGAAACTCAACTTGCCGATGATGCCGTGCACGTTGCCGCCGTCGTCGGTGCGGAATTCAACCTTGCCCGCGCCGTATTCCTTGACCGCGGTGATGACATCCGGCGTCACGGTGCCGGCCTTGGGTGAGGGCATCAAGCCCTTGGGACCCAGCACCTTGCCGAGTTTGGACACCGTGCGCATCATGTCAGGCGAGGCGACGGCGACATCGAAATCCATCCATCCGCCGTTGATTTTCTCAATCAAATCATCGCCGCCGGCTTCGATTGCACCCGCGGCTTTTGCGGCGGCGATCTTGTCAGAAGCGCAGAAACACACCACCCGCGCCGTCTTGCCCACGCCCTTGGGCATGGAGATCGAGCCGCGCAACTGCTGATCGGCCTGCTTGGGATCAACCCCCAGGTTCACCACGACATCGACGGTCTGATCGAACTTGGTGCCTTTGAAACTCTTGAGCACCTTCACCGCCTCCTCCACAGGAAGGGCGGTCTTGGTCTTGGCTGCGATTTCCAGATTCGCTTTGCGCTTTTTCGTGAGTGTCGGCATGGTCAACCCTCCACCGTCACGCCCATCGAGCGGGCTGTGCCTTCAATGGTTTTCATGGCGGCTTCGACGCTCTGGGCGTTGAGGTCTTCCATCTTCTCTTGAGCGATCTCGCGCACCTGCGCCTTGGTGATCTTGCCAACCTTCTCGGTGTTCGGTTTGCTTGAACCCTTTTCGGCCTTGGCGGCGTCGCGAATCAGCACCGATGCGGGCGAGGACTTGATCACGAATTCGAACGAACGGTCCGCGTACACGGTGATGACGCAGCCCACCACCTTGCCGTTGAGTTTGGCGGTGGCGGCGTTGAACTGTTGAATGAACTGGCCGGGGTTGATGCCGTTGGCGCCGAGAGCCGGTCCAAGCGGCGGCGCAGGAGTGGCTTTGCCACCCGGGGCCATGACTTTAAATTGTTTGGCGATCTTCTTGGCCATTGTGACTCCTACCTCCCACCAACATCCTGATGGTCGCCTTGACGTCGGGCGATTCATCCGTGCCTGCCAGCCGGTTGTTTGGCCGTTCCGGAGGAAGACAGATGCAGTGGTCGTGACGGTGCGGGGGGACTGGGTTTTTCGAGCCCGGTAGTGTAGCAGGAAGGCCGGGGAGTTCAAGACGCGCCGCAAGGCTGGACACAAGACCGGGAGTGGCCGGGGTTCTGGAAAAACCCATCATATTACGCCAAAAACGCCTCCAGCCTCGCGATTCAGCCCGCCAGGCGCACCGCCAGGGGCAGGAGGGGCAGGTCCAATCCCTTGCGTGCACACGAGAAGAACACTTGCGCTCCTTCACTCCCACGCGAGGAAACACAGATTTCAGCAGCGTGAATCACTGCAGGCCGAGCGATTCTACTCGGCCTTCACCGCAAGAATGGAACATGGCGTTTCGCGCAGCACTCGCTCGGCGGTAGAGCCCATGATCAAATCGCGCAGGTTGGTCCGGCCGCGCGTGCCCAGCACCACCAGGTCGATGTTGTTTTCGCGCGCGAACTTCACAATCCCCGCGCCGTGACTGCCGTAGTCCACCAGGTGAAACCCAATGGTCAACTCGCGCGTGGCGCCGTTGATCGATTCAGTGAGCCGCTGCAACTGGTTCATGAGTCCATCGGTGTACTGCTTCTGAAAATCGAGCGAGGCCTCCGTGGTTTCGGTGCGGTAGTGCAGTTGATTCCACGGAGCATCAAAAACATGCAACACGTGCAGGCGGGCCCGGTCCAGCTGCGCAAAGGCCGCGGCCAGTTCCAGCGCCTTGCGCGACGTCTCCGAGAAATCCACGCAGGCAAGCACCGATCGAAACGCCTGCCCATCCGAATCGTGCACCAGCAGCACCATCGCGCGGGACCTGCGGGCGCACGCAATGGCGGTGGTCCCCGCGCCGCGATCCGGGGGTGAAGTGCCGTGCGTGCCCAGCACCAGCAGATCGGCGGCGAACTCGCTGGTCAGTTTCAGAAGGCCGGCGGCTGGATGATCGACCTTCACGATGATTTCAAGTTGCTCAGCGCCGTCGATCGCGGCTGTAAACTGCTCCCAGTTTCGCCGAACGCCCTGGATGAATCGAGCGTGAAGTTCGGCTTCAGGCACGCCGGGAAAAGCCGTCTTCATATCCGCGACAACGTGGGAATCGAGAATGTGCACGACCCGCAGCGTGGCGTGATGGAAGCGTGCGATGCGGATAGCCTGCCGCAGCGCTGCAGCCGAGCACGAAGTGAAGTCAACGCCGACGAGAATGGATTTCAGCGGGATCATTGCAACGCGGCCTGTCCGAAGGCGAGCCTGTCAGGGCAGGGTATTCATCCGGCCGGCTTTTGGCCAGCCGCGCGGGCTGTGGAAGATTGAGTGGGTTCCGCGGCGTGCCAGGCATCATGATGTTCGATCATCAGTTCATCGTGACCACCGCGCCGCACTCCGTGCAGACTGGCGAGACGCCGATGGGATAACCACAGCGGCCGCATAGTGCACGCTCCGCCCGTTTGTAATGCCGAAGCATCCGTGCGCAGAGCACTAAGTTGAACAGGGCCCAAGCCATTGCGACCATCACGCCTGGGACCCACCATCGAGGATCGAACCGAAGCAATTGAGCGGGAGATGTTGCGAATCCGATCGT
>CAMPIL010000330.1 GCA_946886375.1 uncultured Phycisphaerales bacterium | reverse complement strand
GTTGACTTGCGGTTCACTTTTGGTTGACTTGTAGTCAACCCCTTCAGTCGAGAAGTTTGGTCTGAAACTGGAGCGAATCATGGCCGCCACAACCAGAGAGCGTCTGCTTCTGACCGCCCACGAGCTGTTCTACCGCGACGGCTTCACCACTGTGGGCATCGACCGCATCATCGATGAAGTCGGCGTCACCAAGACTACCTTCTACAACCACTTCGAAAGCAAGGATGATCTCATGCTCGAAGTGCTGCGCTGGCACGATCAGTGGTGGCGCGACACGTTTCAGCAGAAATTGCGTGAAGCAGGAGGCGACAACCCGCGCGAACAGATCATGGCTGCGTTCGACGTGGTCGATGAACTGTTTCGCTCCGACGAATTCAACGGCTGCATCTTCATCAACGTCGCAGTGCAGTTTCCGCTGCGGCACGACCCGGCCCACCAGGCCGCCGCCGAGCACAAGAAGGCGATGACGGCGATCTTCCGCCAACTTGCGGCGTATGCCGGCGCGAAGGACCCCAAAGCGTTTGCCGACGAGTTTTCCCTCATTCTCGAAGGCACCTACATCACGCAGCAGGTCAGCGGCGAATCGGAGACGGCCCACATCGGCCGGCGGCTCGGGCGCATGCTGATCGACAGGCACTTTTCATGCGAATGACAGAAGGCAAAAACACAAAGGGCGCGGAGGAGATTGCATCCGCGCCCTGTGTGAAAGTGAAAGGTCCGTCAAATCCAGGCGGTCATGCCGACGCGGGGGTTCGCACAATCATCGCGATGACTCCGCCGCCCAATGTCCAGGCGATCATGGTGTCAGCGACCATGGCGATGGTGTAGTTGTCCGGGAACATCATCCAGTTCCAATTCGAGCCGTGCGTAATCAACGCCGCGAAGCCGGCCATCAGCATGACGAAGCCGAGCCGGAAGGCCGTGGTCTTCAGTCGCAACGCGTTCATCATTGCCGCCATCACCAGCGCGGCGGCGAGATACATGGCATAACCTCGCGCCATCACGCTCCAATGCATCGGTGGCGCGCCTTGTTTGCGAAACAGAACCATGCCGATCGGCCCGGCCTGGTGCTTGGCGGCATAGGCGTCCATCGCGGCTTTGTCTTTCATGTCCCCCGGCATGGCGGGGAAGTAGTACGCACCGGATTCCGGCAGATTGGCCTGAAGCGCGGGGACTGCAATCTCCTCATTAGGCATGCCCTTGATGGCAAACCCGTACAGATCGATGCCGGCCCATGCGACCCAGCCCCACACGAACACGACAATCGCGCCCACGACCGCACCAAAGAAAACTCGCATGACTCACCGTCCTTTCAGATGGCCCGCCCCGCTGCGCACCGGCGCGCGACGGCAGGCGACAGTGAAAACCATCGGAGAAGCGGCGGTTCCCGCATGAACAAACACTGCCCCGCAAAGAGAATCTCCCCCCAACGGCCATCCAGGCAAGCGACGTATCTCCTGTTGCGGCAACGGATTACCGCCATCCACCGAGTTGGTTCAGGATTTTACCGGCGAAAAGCCAGGAAACGTGCTTTTTGCCTCGGCCAGATCGCAGAATTTGGCAAACGTGCAGCAGGCGTCGAACCGCGCCCACAACCTGCCAACAACTGCATTCTCATGCGCATCAGCGATCGCCTGTTCTGATTGCCATTCAAAGACTTCGACGATCGTGCCATCGGCTGCCTGCATGACGATGGGCTTGCGATTGGTGACGAGTTTCTGCGAGCGCAGCGTGGGGATGTGATCCCTCACACACGCGAGCAGTTGCTTCGCCTTGCCGCGCTTGGGCTTGTAGCAGGCGACGGAAATGATCGGGGCAGCACGTTTGCGTGTGCGAGGCATCGCACCACTGTATCAAGGTCACATCTCAAAACAGCGAGCCGGGGCGTATCGCCCCGCGAGCCGTTGCGACATTTATCGCAACACGTATTCGTCGGGCCGACACGGCCCGGCTCGCGATCACCTGCAAGTCTTCACCACTCCGGCCCGCCGGTGTACCTTCCGTACACATCCGCCATCGCCTGCACCATTTCACCCAGCGTGCAATTCGCCAGTGCGCCATCCACCAGACTTGGCATGATGTTTTTGTTTGATCGTGCGGCGTTACGGATTTCATCCAGCGCTTTCTTCACGCCGTCCGCGTTGCGATTCTTCTTGAACTTCGCCAGGCGATCACACTGATCGGCTTCGACTCGGTGATCGATCTGGAGAATCTCGACCTGTTTGTCCTCGTTGCCATCGGCGTACGCGTTCACGCCGACGATGATGCGGTCGCCCGCTTCCATTTCCTGGCCGAAGCGGTAACTGGCCTCGGCGATCGATCTGCGGAAGTAGCCCTTGTGAATGCCCTCGACCACGCCGCCCATGTCGTCAATGGTCTTGATGATGTCGTTGGCGTCCTTTTCCATCTGATCGGTCAGCGCCTCGATGAACCAACTGCCGCCCAGCGGATCGACCGTGCGATGCACGCCGGTTTCATGTGCGAGAATCTGCTGCGTGCGCAGGGCGACGCGCACCGCCGTCTCGGTCGGCAGGCCGAGCGTCTCATCCATCGAATCCGTGTGCAGGCTCTGGCACCCGCCCAGCACGCCGGCCATGGCCTGGTAGGCCACGCGGATGATGTTGTTCAGCGGCTGCTGCTCGGTGAGCGAGCAGCCCGCGGTCTGCACGTGGGTGCGCATGAGCCAACTGCGCGAGTTCTTCGCGCCGTAGCGTTCCTTCATGGCATGCGCCCAGATTCGCCGGGCCGCGCGCAACTTGCAGATTTCCTCGAAGAACTCGTTGTGGGAGTTGAAGAAGAAACTCAATCGCGGCGCGAATGAATCCACGTCCAGTCCGCGCTTCAGGCACCATTCCACGTACTCCATGCCGTCGCGCAGCGTGAAGGCGAGTTCCTGCGTGGCGGTGCTTCCGGCTTCGCGGATGTGATAGCCGCTGATGGAAACACTGTTCCACTTGGGCACGTGCTGCGTCTGGAACTCGATGGTGTCCACCACGAGTTTCACGCTGGCTTCGGGCGGATAAATGAACTCATTCTGCGAGTGGAATTCCTTGAGAATGTCGTTCTGCAGCGTTCCGCCAAGCGTGGTCCAGTCGATGCCGCGTTGTTTCGCCATCGCGAGGTACATCGCCCAGATCACTGCTGCAGGCCCGTTGATGGTCTGCGAAACCGTGACATGATCGATGGGGATGTCCGCGTACAGGCGATGCATGTCTTCGATGGTGCAGATTGCCACGCCGCAGCGGCCGACTTCGCCCGCCGAGAGCGGATCATCGCTATCGCGCCCCATCAACGTCGGCAGATCGAACGCGGTGGAAAGGCCGGTATTGGCCTTGGTTCCCTTTGCGTTTTCGAGCAAGTACTTGAACCGCTTGTTGGTGTCATCGGCGGAGCCAAACCCCGCGAACTGGCGCATGGTCCATAGCCGATCGCGATACATGCCCTTGTGGATGCCGCGCGTGTACGGGAAGTGCCCCGGATGACCAATGCGCTGGTGCGGCTTGTCTGGATGATTCGGATCGATCGCCTTCACCTGGTCCGGCCCGTACAACTCATCCACGACATAGCCGGAGATGGTGACGGTTTCAGGATCGATCTTGGAAGGCGCGACCGCGCCGCCTGGCTTGTTTTGCACCTTGCTCATGACACTATCGTAGCCTGCGCCAGTGGGATTGCGAAAGCAAAACCCGCGTGCCCCGCATCATCCCAGCGCAAGAAAAAGCCCCGGCCCAACCGGCCGGGGCCGAGTCTTCTCAAAGGCCCACTCACCCCCAATGCCCAGGCCCTAATCCCTGACATCAATCATACATTTGCGTCCGCTCGTCCTTCGGCAGCGGGCCGCCCTCTGGGGTCCACCATGCAGGACGATCATTCATCTCGTCGGTTCGCAAGGACCGGTCTTGCGCGGACTGCGTTGGGTACTTCACGCCGGCATGCAACTCCACATCGATCTTGCGGCAGTACTTGCTGGGCACGCTTTGAGC
>CAMPIL010000329.1 GCA_946886375.1 uncultured Phycisphaerales bacterium | reverse complement strand
ATGCGGGCCCGTTGGATTCGCATTACCGCGTGATCAATTGGGATGAAGCGATTGATCGCGTTGCGAAGAAATTGAAGAAGACCGATCCGCGCGATGCGTTCTTTTATTTCAGCGGCCGCTCCTCCAATGAAGCGGGCTTTCTGATGCAGGTCTTCGCCCGAATGTGGGGCACCAACAACGTCAACAACTGCTCGTACTACTGCCACCAGGCCTCTGGCGTGGGGCTGGCCAGCGTCACAGGATCGGGCACAGCGACAATTTCGCTTGAGGATTTGGACGCATGCGACGCGGTCTTTCTCATCGGCGCGAATCCCGCATCCAACCATCCGCGCCTCATGCGCACGCTGGTCGATCTGAAGCGGCGGGGTGGAAAGATCATCGTCGTCAATCCGCTAAAGGAAACCGGACTGGTGCGATTCAAGGTTCCATCCGATGTGCGCAGCCTGCTGTTCGGCTCCAGCATTGCTGATGAATACGCCCAGCCGCACATCGGTGGTGACATCGCGCTGCTGAGCGGGATCGCGAAAGTGGTGATTCACCGCCGCGCGTTTGATCGCGATTTCGTTGTTCAACATGCCGACGGCTGGTCCGCCTTCCGCGAGCACATCGACAAACTGTCGTGGGATGACATTGTTCATCGCAGCGGCGTGAGCCGGCGGCAGATCGAGCGCATTGCGGGCATGTACATCAACTCGCGAAACACCGTCTTCTGCTGGGCGATGGGCGTGACCCATCACGAGCATGGCGTGCGCAACGTGCAGGCGATCGCCAATCTCGCCATCACGCGCGGAATGCTGGGCGCGCCGGGGAGAGGACTCCTTCCACTGCGCGGACACTCCAACGTGCAGGGCATCGGCTCGATGGGCGTCACGCCGAAACTGAAGGACGCGGTGTTTCAGAAACTGCAGCAGGAATTCAATATCGAGTTGCCCACGTGGGATGGCATGGACACGCTGGCGTGCATGCAGGCGGCGCATGAGGGGAAGGTGAAGTTTGCCTCGTGCCTGGGCGGCAACCTGTTCGGCTCCAACCCCGACGCCAGGTTCGCGCATGAAGCGATGGGCCGAATCGATCTGGTGACGTACATGAGCACGACGCTCAACACCGGCCACGCGTGGGGCCGTGGGCGCGAGACGATCATCCTGCCGGTTCTGGCGCGCGATGAGGAAACACAGCCCACCACGCAGGAATCGATGTTCAATTTCGTTCGCCTGAGCGATGGCGCGGCCGGCAACCACGCGCCGCGATACACCGGCCCGCGCAGCGAGGTCGATGTGATCGCATCCATTGCGCATGCAACCCTTGGCGATGGTGCCGTGGCAAACCCGCTTGAGTGGTCGACGCTCACGAGTCACGAGCGGCTTCGTCAACTGATCGCGCGCATTATTCCTGGTTATGAGCGAATCGCAGATATTGGTGAGACTCGCAAGGAATTCACTATTGAGGGGCGCGTCTTCCACGAGCCGAAGTTCCCCACAGACAGCGGCCGGGCGAAACTGCACGTGATTGAACTGCCGCCGCTGCTGGGCGATGCGGCAAATGGAGTCGCAAACTCCGGCAATGCTCCTCAACCTGTCGTGCGAACGACGTTGCGTTTGATGACGATGCGCTCCGAAGGCCAGTTCAACACCGTGGTCTATGAGGAAGAAGACATCTATCGCGGACAGGAGCGCCGCGATGTAATCCTGATGAATGCAACCGACATCGAGCGCTTTCACCTGAAGGTCGATCAACACGTCTCAGTGCGCAGCGAAGCGGGATGCATGCCGAAGATGCTGGTGCGGGAGTTTGACATTCCGCAGGGCAATTGTGCGATGTACTATCCTGAAGCCAACACGTTGATTCCCAAGACATGCGATCCACAATCCAGGACGCCTGCCTTTAAGAGCGCGGTGGTGTGGATCGAAGCCGATGACGATGAAAAGGCAGAGAGCGGCGAGCGAAACGGCGCCACGTCCCTGCCAGTTGCCCCCGCCGCCGGATCATCACGCGCGCGAATGAATCGCTGTTGAGTCGGTTTCAAGGCAGAAACGGCGTGCGCGTTGTCCCCGCGCATCCCCGCGCCGGGAACCCAGTCGGTAGGCACAAGCGGGGGATCGCCGTCCGCGAGACCCGCGAGAACGGCGAGCTGCTGCACCCGTATTGAAACCACTCTAAGTCCTCATGAATGCACGCAGGCGCCAGTGCCACAAGCCCCGAATGCGGCGTCATTGAGTTGGCTGGCTTCGCGTGAACGGCCAATGCGCGGTAACGCGTCGCAGATCATCCGTCGTTGAGCACGACCCCCGCGAGTCATCAACCGGTGATGATACATTGTGTTTTAGCTAAAAATCATTGCATGGAGATCGCCGCGTGGCTTTCACGAATGTAGTCCGCAGGTTGGCTGACCTCGCAATGGCGGCCAGCGCGCGATGATGAGTTGCAGATCGCGCTCGTTGAGCATGGCTTGCGGGAATCATCGTCCGGCGCTGATATATTGAGTTTTCGCTAAAAGTCGATACATGGACATAGCCGCGCAACGCTATGCGAGGTCCGACACGGTTTTCCGCAGAGTTGACTGTCGTCTCATTGGAGTCTGCGTGTGGACAATTGTTGCAGATCGTTCGTTATTGACCTTGCACGCCAGCACATTATCATCTGCCTGCGATGTATCGAGTTTTAGCTCAAACTCAGTAGATGGATGTAGCCGCGCAGCGCTCTGCCACATTCGAGAGGATATTCCACAGGATGACCGGCCTCGCACAGCGGCCACAGTGCGGCATCGGCTACACAACGGTCGTAGCGCTAAGCATGACGCCTGCAGTTCGTCTGCTTCCGGGATACGATTGTGTTTGAGCTAAAAATCAATGCCTCTCACATTGACGGGCAACGAAGCGAGAGTGCAGTCCGCATTGACGGTTCACTACTCCTCATCCCCGGCAAATGTGCGGCGGTGTGCTGCAGACGAAACTTGAGTGAGCGGGGCGCGTGACCACGAGACTCCTACGGACACAATGCATTGTGTTGTCGCTAAAACTCAATGCACGCCATGTTGATGCGCAGCGTCGCGAATCCGCAAACAGCAATCCGCAAACAGCAATCAGCAATCTCAATCTCAACCTGCAATCTGCAAACTTCATTGCCGATGCCGCACCCTGTGTCGCCGCTTCACCGATTTCCCGTTGCGGGCGAATGCTCGGAGATATTTGCCACAGATCGCCTATTATCAGGAGCTGATCGGCTGATCACACGTGAACTTCACCTGGTGTGCGATAGACCGGGGTTTCGCCGAGGCGTTCTGTCTGCATGTGTGCAATGTTGAGTCATTCCCGTGCAGGAGGAAATCCAGCCTCATGTGCGCCGTTTGGTCACGTGCTTTGGCTTTCACACTCAAGATGAATGCTGGGCGTTAATTCAAGACAGTCGTTTACCGGGCTGACATGGTCATCGCCAGTATCGCCATGCGGATCGCCACGCCGTTGGTTACCTGGTGCAGGATCATGCTTCGTTGCGGGTCGTCGGCCACGTCGCTGTCGATTTCCAGCCCACGGTTCATCGGCCCTGGGTGCAAAACCGCGGCGTGCGGAGGTAACTTTGCGGCGCGAGCGGCAGTCAGGCCGTAGGTCCGTCGGTAATCGCCGGGAATCAGCGAGGACTGCGTCGCCGCCGCGGCGTCAGAGGCCGGATGTGCGCTCGCAGCCCGCCCGGCGGATTCGGCCCCGGCACGCTCAAACTGCACACGAAGCATGATGATCGAATCGACTTCGCCGAGCACATCGTCCAGATCATGATGCACGCTGACCTTGCCAGGCGATTGAGCGCACACGATCCGTTCAAACGATCGAGGCACAAGCGTGGGCGGGCCCACGAGCACGACGTTCGCGCCCATCGTGGTCAGGGCATGCACGTTTGATCGGGCCACGCGGCTGTTGGAAACGTCGCCGACGATCGCGATCGTCTTATCCTGGAGTGTTTTTAATCGCTGGCGAAGCGTGAGCAGATCGAGCA
>CAMPIL010000328.1 GCA_946886375.1 uncultured Phycisphaerales bacterium | reverse complement strand
TCCAGAGTTCGATCGTTTCGCGCCAAGACCGATCCTGCTTGAAATCGAGCATGGGCAGCAGCGCGCGCAGCGTCAGCCTGGCGTCGCCGCACAACGGCACTTCCATGGGATAGCGAAGGTTGAGCATGCGCGGCTTGATGTCGATCTGCACGCCGCGGGCCTGGCCTTCCTTGGGCAGGAACTCCGCATAGGGGAAACTCGTGCCGACCATGAACAGCGTGTCGCAGTTCATCATCATGTCCCAACTGGGGCGTGAGCCGAGCAGGCCGATGGAGCCGGTGCAGAAGGGCAGGTCATCGCTGATGACGGCGCGGCCCAGCAGCGCCTTGGCGACGCCCGCGCCCAGTCGCTGCGCGACCTCGATGACTTCATCGCCCGCGTTCAGCGCGCCGGCCCCCACCAGCATCGCCACGCGCTCGCCGGCGTTGAGCACATCGGCGGCGTGACGCAGGTCCTGCGGCTCGGGAATGACGCGCGGCTCGCGATAGCCGATGCCCGTGAACGTGGAACCGTGCTTGCGCGGCGGGCTGCGGACGGCCGACCTCTCCTGCACGTCGTTGGGAATGATGATGCACGTCACATCGCGCTGGGCGATCGCGATGCGCACCGACTGATCGACGAGTTGCCGTATCTGCACCGGCGTGGACGCGATGTGAACGTAGTGATGAGCCACATCCTTGAACAGCGAGTGGAGATCGACTTCCTGCTGATAATCGCTGCCGATGGCGGTGGTGGCCTGCTGCCCGACAATGGCAAGCACGGGCTGATGATCCTTTTGCGCATCGTAGAGGCCGTTGAGCAGGTGAATCGCCCCGGGGCCGGAGGTGGCCAGGCAGACGCCGATCTCGCCAGTGAACTTGGCGTGGGCGCACGCCATGAACGCAGCCATTTCCTCGTGCCGGGTCTGGATGAAGCGGATCTTGTCCCGTGCGCGGTTGAGGGCGCCGAGGATGCCGTTGATGCCGTCGCCCGGATAGCCGTAGATGCGGCGAATGCCCCAGCGGAAGAGCCGGTCGACCAGGAAATCGCTGGCGGTGGCACCCATGTGTCTGCTCCTGCGCCCCGCGCGTGCCGCGGCGAATCGGACCAAGAATGAAGAATCTCGTTGGTGCGGTTATAGCGCATCGCACCGACGCGACGCCACCGGTTGCGGTGCTAAGTGTGGTCATGTGTAGCGAGGCGGGCTCATGCTCAGCCTGGCGCGAAGCGGGCGCACTCAACAGATCAATTACTTCGCTGCGCGCATGTGAATGAATTGGTCTGGGTTGACTTCCTGATGTGCATGCGCCCCGAGCCGTGCCTAGGAAGTTAACTGAATAAGCACAAGCAAGTAGGAAGGAGACACAACGATGGTCAAAGTAGCAAGAAATGGACCTGCGACGCGCACAACAGTGGAAAGCCGCACCGTGACTACAGCGCCAGGCACGGCGACGCGCGATTACACAGACCCGGTGGATCAGGCGTATTGGCTCCTGCGCGTTGGATTCATCATCGCGCCGCTGATCGCGGGCCTTGACAAGTTCGGCAATGTGCTGGTGGACTGGCCGCGATACCTCGCGCCGTGGGCGTCCAATCTCGTCGCCGGACCGTACCCGTTCATGTACGTGGTCGGCGTGATCGAGATCATCGGCGGCATTGGCGTGGCGATCATGCCGCGCGTGTTCGCGTACCTCGTCGCGGCGTGGCTTGCGGCGATCGTGATCAACCTGCTGAGTTACCCGGGCTACTACGACATCGCGCTGCGCGATGTCGGCCTGTGCCTGGGCGCGATCGCGCTGGGCCGGCTGGCTTCAGTGTGCGAAACGCGGCGAGAACCAGACACAAACGTCGCAACCGCCGGCACGGGCGCTTCGCCCAGTCGGTTTTGATTGATCGAGCGCGGCGACGCAGATCGGACCAACGAGAGTGCGCGGCGTCAAAGACGCGAAGCTAAACGGCAACTGCGCGCCGTGTCTGCATTCCGCCGATACAGCCGATACAACGGATTATGACGAAAAGTCGAATTGAGGGCGCGGTCGGACCGGGGCTGGCGGGGCGGAATGGAACTGGCGGACTGGGGCGACGCACCCGGGCGACGGCTGATGCATGTGGTAACGGTGCCGGAAACTCCGCGCCCGCCTGCGGCGAACATATGCTTGGCAATGCTCAGACGCGTCCGCCAGAAGTTGCGGCTGATCCGGTACTACTCTGCCCCGCGCGCCCATTCCAACTGGACGCGAGCCATGGACATCGCGCTGATCGCATCATTCTTCCTGGCGTTTCCCGCGGCGTGGATGTGCGACCTGCTCATCGTGCGAAAGAACATCGCGATCACCGTCGGCGGGCAGTTGTTCACGCAAGCCGATGGAGCGATTGCCGCGCTCGTCCTGAATCCGCCCAAGCTCGGCACCGGGAATGTCAAGGGCGACATCGCGGGCACCTTCGCGCTCAGCGTCGAAGATTGGCAGCACGGATGGCCGCTGACCACGACGGTGCGGCGACAGCCGGCGCGGTTGGATATTGATCTGCGAAGAGAACCCCAGCCTCGCATCAACGCGCAACTCGCCGCGGATGATCCGATCCGCAGAGCCATCGCGGCGGAATTGGAGAAGGCCGACTTGCACGAAGCCCTCGCCGCCTGGCGGACGCCGGAATTCACGGTCGCGCCGAATGCAGCGGTCGGCGCATCCGCGCCCAACAGCGCCCGCGAGCCGGTGCAGGTGCGGCATCAGTGGACTTCGATGGTCATGGCCTGGGGCGTGTGGTGGCTCATCTTCATTTTCGCATCGTTCACTACGATTCAATCGCTGCGACTCGGCGCGTTGATCGTGCGTGCACGCGGCCTGACGCGCAAAGCGCAACTGCGAGCCGAGGGCAAATGCCTGGCCTGCGGCTACGACATGACCGGCCTGGAGTTCAACGAACGCTGTCCGGAATGCGGCGAATTGGTATGGTGAGAGACGCGAGCGGCAGGGCGCGATGCAGAGATCGCAGAGAAAGACTATTGATCCGCAGATGAACGCTGATGGACATAGATGAGACAAAGGCCCAGGGGTTAGAATCTGTGCCGCTGTTTGAATCTGCGCCATCTGTGGATTGCTTGCACGGCTCTCGCCTTATTTCTGCTATGCGATCTCTGCGGCTTTGCGGTGAAATCCAGTTGAAAGGTTTCGGGATCGTTTCCATCGTGCGCCACCGGCGAGAATACTCGGATGCTTGAGCGATACGTCACCATTTGGCTGATTCTGTGCGGATTGGTCGCCGCCGCGTTTTTCATCTTGCTGCTGCGGTTCACGTGGCGTCTGCATCGGGGCGATCGCGAACTCAACCGCGGCAACTGCCCGGCGTGCTCGTATCCGCTGCGGTTCAACGGCACGGAGCACTGGTGCTCGGAGTGCGGCTACAAACATCCGGTGAAGAAATGATCGAGTTGTTGAAGCAGGCCCGTGAGGCCTCCTGCAGATTGACGCAACAGGAGTTCGCTGCGCGGGTTGATTTTCGCATCGGGCGCGCCCGCTGGAATTGCGCCGCCGTTCATTCTCGCACTGTTCCGCACAGATTCCAGCGCGGCGCGTGGCTATAAGGAGGGCTGCGTTCACCTGCTTCTTCAGTTTTCGATACAGTGATTCCATCATGCCTGATCTCGTGCAGACGACCATTTCCGAAGGCATCGCCACGCTGACGCTGAACCGGCCCGAAGCGCGCAATGCGCTGTCGCCTGATCTGATCGATCGCATGAACGAAGCGGTGCTGGAGATCGCCCGGCAGGCCCAGGACCAAGGGCCCGGCGGGCCCACGGTGAGCGCGATGATCCTGGCCGGCGCGGGCAGGGTCTTCTGCGCCGGCATGGACCTCAAGGGCGTGCTCAGCGATCCGAAAAAAATGTCGCAGATGCTGTGCGGACTTTCCGTGTTCATGCGGGCGGTGCGGCGGCTGCCCATTCCCACCATCGCGCGCGTGCAGGGCGCGGCGGTGGGCGGCGGGTGCGGGCTCATGGTCGTCACCGATTTCGCCATCACGCATCCCGAAGCGAAAGTGGGCTATCCCGAAGTTGATCTGGGAGTGTGCCCGGCGGTGGT
>CAMPIL010000327.1 GCA_946886375.1 uncultured Phycisphaerales bacterium | reverse complement strand
GGCCAGAAGCGCGTTGATGTGCGCGTGAGTGAAGCGATCGCCATCGACCGCGTGGACTATTACGCCTACGACGATCGCAACGCGGACATCGACATCACTCAACTGCCGCCTTTGACCGCTCCGCAATTGAGCGAACTTGAAGCCGAAGCGCTTGCCGCGCCGGCGGTTGAGGACATTGAAGTGGAGGAGACCGCAGCGCCGCAAGGCCGCCGCCGCCGCAAGCAAGGTCCGGCCGATTCCGCAGCGATCGCCTTGGCCGGCGACTTTGACGACCTGCTCGATGAACTCGAGGATGTTGAGGAAGAGACGGTTGAAGCCGGCGAGGAAACGCCTGCGCCGGTTCCTGCCGAGACGGAAGCAGGCGAACCCCGGCGAGGCCGACGGCGTCGCCGCCGCGGACGCGGTGGCAAGGGACAACCACCCTCGCAAGCCGTACCGCAGCCGTCGCAGCCCGAGCCTGTTCACGCAGCCGGTGCAGAGGAATCAGAGACCGGCAGTGAAACAGCCTCCGCCAAGCGCTCGCGCCGCCGGCGCGGCCGGCGTCGTCGACGCGGTGAACCCCACGGCGACCAAACGCTCATCCAACCCGGTCTCGACAATCAGCCAGTTTCCAACGGCGAGACGATTGACGCAACGGAATCCGTTTCAGGCTCGGAAGAGTCTCCGGTTCGAATTCACGAACTTGCTCGGGAACTGAGCGTTTCATCGCGGGAAGTCATTGAAGCAGCCGCCGAGGCGGAAGCCGATGGAGCCATGCATCACATCGCCAATGCACTCTCGACGTTGTCGGCGGATGAGGCCAGCTCCATTCGCCAAATGTTTTCGCAGACCAATGGCGAAGGGGTATCGCAGGAATCCATCGACCAATCGCAGACAACGCCCGGAGCGCAGGGCGAGGCGAAGCGATCCCGCCGCAGGCGACGAGGCGGCCGCGGACGTCGCCGCCGAGGCCAGGATGGTCTGCCAAATCAAGTTCAGCAACCCGCGCCTGAGAATGTGATGCAGGAGTCCGTCACGACGCCTGAATCGGATTTGATCACAGCACCCCCCGCCGAGGGATTACAATCAGGACAGGCAACGCGACGGTCACGGCGTCGACGACGACGTGGCGGCGACCAGGGAAATGTCATGACCGAGCAATCTAACGCCAACGCGCCGTCCGCACCGCAGTCAAGCACGCCTGTTCAGGCGCAAGAAGCCAACGCTGCCCAACCGAGCGCCGCGCCCTCGCCCAAGAAGCCCCGCCGCGCCCTGTATCGGGCCGGCCGCGTTTCCGTGTCGCCGGCCGCGCGCGAAACTGCAAGCCCGGACGAGTGATTCGCCGATTGTTGCTGCTGCATTCATGGCCCAACACGCACGCCCATCGCGCCGTTTGATCGTGCTTGGATCCACCGGATCCATCGGCGTCAATACGCTGGCGGTGGTGGACCACCTGCGTGCATTGAATTTGTTCGAGTTCGAAGTGGTCGGCTTGGCCGCGGGCGCGAACGCCGCGCTGCTGGCCGACCAGGCGATGAGGCAGCGCACGAACCATCTTGCCATCGCAGATGAATCGCAGGCTTCTGGATTGAGCGCGTTTCGCCATGTGCATGCCGGGCCGGATTCCGCATTGAAACTCGTGCGCGACATCGCGCAGCCGGGAGATCTTGTGCTCGGCGCGATGGTGGGCTCGGCGGGCATACCTGCAATTCTCGAGGCGATCGACCGCGGCTGCGATATCGCGCTGGCCAACAAGGAAACACTTGTTGCCGCCGGCTCGCTGGTCATGCCCAAGGTGCGCCAGCGGGGCGTGCAACTGCTGCCGGTGGATTCAGAGCACAGCGCAGTGTTTCAATGCCTTGAGGAACACGCCATCGGCGCACAATCGCTGCGTACCGATCGACACGCATCGATCGACACGACAAGCGTGCGGCGCATTGTGCTGACTGCCTCGGGCGGACCGTTTCGCACGTGGCCCAAGTCGAGAATCAATCAGGCCACGGTGGAACAGGCGCTCAATCATCCGACCTGGAACATGGGGCCGAAGGTCACGATTGATTCTGCTTCGCTGATGAACAAGGCTCTTGAAATCATCGAGGCGCATTGGCTGTTCGACATGCCCTCGGAAAAGATCGAAGTCATCATTCACCCGCAGTCGATCGTGCACAGTTTTGTGGAGTACGTGGACGGCTCCATCATCGCGCAACTTGGCCCGCCTGACATGCGCACGCCGATTCAGTACGCCCTGACCTGGCCATTGCGACTGGAAGGCTGTTCGCGCCGCATGGATTGGGCGAACGTGCGAAACATGGAGTTTGAGCCGGTGGATCACGAGCGATTTGCAGCGCTCCGTCTGGCTTACCGAGTGATCGAGTCAGGCGGGACGGCAGGGGCTGTGTTCAACGCTGCCAACGAAGCAGCGGTGGCGGAGTTTCTGGCCCGCAGGATTCCCTTCGGCCAGATTCCAACGCTGGTTCAGCAGGCCTTGGACGCGATTGAGCCTACCCCCGTGCGTACACTTGACGACGTACACAAGGCCGATAGGGCCGCACGCCGATTTGTGGAGGACGCGGTCGAATCTGGAGCATCGATGCGACAGAATGTCGAAACCCCCACGTGAACGGATTCCGCCGCGTGATGCTGCGCGTCGAACGCAGCGATTCGCCGGCGCTACAGGAGCATTATGGATTTTCTATCCTCCGGTCTCAACATTCTGCTGATCATTCTGGGCTTCGGCCTGCTCATCTTCGTGCACGAACTTGGCCACTTTATAACCGCCAAGTGGGCGGGCATCCGCACCGAAGCGTTCGCCGTGGGCATGGGGCCGGTGATGATCGCGTGGAGGAAGGGAATCGGGTTCCGATTTGGCTCGACCGCCGCGGCATACGAGAAGCGTGTGCGCGAGCATCTGCAATCGCAGCGGGATGAACAGATTCAAATCAACGAGAAGGTCGAGGGAGCCGGCGAACTGCCGGCCGCCGAGATGTACCGCATCGGCGACAAAATCGGCCTGGGCGAAACTGAATACTCGCTTCGCTGGCTGCCGCTTGGCGGCTTCGTGAAGATGCTGGGTCAGGAAGACGCCAACCCGAATGCGGTATCCGATGATCCGCGCAGTTACCAGAAGTGCCCGGTCGGCAAGCGCATGATTGTCGTTTCAGCCGGCGTGATCATGAACATTCTGCTTGCGCTGCTCCTGTTCATCATCGCCTTCATGAAAGGCGTGGAATTCGATGCGCCGGTCGTGGGCGACGTAGCCATGGCGATGCCCGCCAGCCAGACCCGCGCGCTCAATGCCAAGGAAGTCGGCGTGGACGCCATCGGGCTTCAACCCGGCGACACCGTGGTTTCGATCGATGGCGATCCGGCCCGCACCTTCGCCGACGTTCAGATTGCTTCCGCAATGAGCAAGCCCGGCGTGCCGATTGAATTGACGGTGCAACGCGCAGGGATCGATGAGCCGTTGAGGTTCAGCCTGCTGCCACAGAAGGATCGCACGACCGGATTGCTTGGCGTGGGCGTTTACCCCGGCTCTTCCACGACGCTGGACGATGATGATGATACGGGGTTGATCTCACTGCTTATCGATCGTGCAGGGTTGGCCGGCGCGGGCGTGAAGCCCGGCATGACGCTGCTGTCGGTCAACGATCAACCGATCAGCACTTACGGCCAACTCGATCTCGCCGCGAACCAGGCCAATGGGCAACCGCTGCAAACCGTGTGGGCGCAGTTGGATGAGCAGGGGCAGATTGTCGGCGAGCCAATTCACGCCATCATGGCCACGCAGCCTGCATTGACTGACTACATGCAGCGCGATCAAGGCGGCGATCCTGGATTGCTCGGTCTGTCACCGCTGACTGAGATCACGACAGTGCTGCCCGGAAGCCCCAATGTGGATGCGCTTCAACCTGGCGATGTGATCGTGAAAATCGGATCGATTTCATATCCACGACGATCGCAGTTCTTTGATGCATTGCAGGCGAACAAGCGGGGGACGCTGTCGGCGATCGTGCGGCGCGACGGCATTGACCATCCGGTGCAGTTGAAGGTCAGCAAGAAGGGCGAACTGCAGGTCGGAAT
>CAMPIL010000326.1 GCA_946886375.1 uncultured Phycisphaerales bacterium | reverse complement strand
CGATGGGGTTTACCACGTCATCGCAGATGGGGAAGATCACGCGATTGCGGAACGCGTCGTAGCAGCCTTCGCCTTCCTTGCGCGGCTTGAGCAGGCCGGCCGCGATGAACAGCGCTTCAGACAATCCCTTGCGCTTGATGAGGTTGGTGAGTGAATCCCATTGATCGGGCGCGGCGCCGATCATGAACGCCTGCACCATTTCATCACTGATGCTGCGCGCCGCGATGACCTCGCGCGCCACTGCGCCGGCGGCTTGATCGTTCAAAATGCGCTGGAAGAAGGTGGCGGCGAAGGCGTTGGCCTTGCGCAAATCGGTGCGCTTGGAGGAAGACTCGTCGCCTGTTTGCGTGCCGGGCCTTCGCGTCAGCGGTTGAAGTTTGATTGCCGCGCGGTCGGCGAGGAAGCGCAGCGCTTCGCCGAATTCCATGCGGTGGTAGTTCATCACGAAGTCAAACGCGTCGCCGCCAGCTCCGCAGGCGTGGCACTTGTAGAACGCATTTCCCTTATGAGTGACAACGCAGAAGGAAGGGTTCTTGTCGCTGTGGAACGGACACAAGCCCACGTGCTCGCGGCCCTTGGGGCGCAGCGCGACGTGCTCGCCGATCAGGCGAACCAGATCTGTCGCATCGCGGACGTTGTCAATATCGCTGTGTCCAGCCAATCTGCTCATCCAAGGGAACCACTTGAACCAGTCGCCTGCTCACGCCACGAAGCCTTCCAGATGAAGGCGATCTTCATGCACGGACACCGCCACTTGATCCCCACAAGAATCATGCTTCGCCGGGCAAGCGGGGACGGAAAGTCGTTCCCTCCTGAGATAGCCGGCCGATCTAAATTCGAATGTCTGGATTTGCGGCGCCGAGACACTGTCCGCGGGGTCAACGGGCCGACGGCATCGCACGAGCAGGTGTTTGGGGCGCTCTGGGAATTACCCTCACAAGAGGTCCGGCAGAGTCAGCCCCCGGTTACGGCGTGCGGCCGATCTGGAATGTACGGTACGCTAACTTGGGCCGAGGTCAAATCGAGTTGCCCATTTTTCCGGACAATCTTGAAGATTTGGATAACTCAACCCCGATTGACAGCAGATTTGTGTTTTCGGACGTCTGATATCGCGCCGCTGAGACCCGCTGAATTACGCGGATTTGCGGGCATATTGACGCTTCAGGGGCTTGGTAATCAGGCCGCGCTTGATCACGCGGGTGCTGACACGGACGCGCACCGGCTTGCCGTCGATCATGGTGGTGACGGTCTGCAGATTGGGCTTGAAGGTGCGGCTGGCGGCCGAGGTGACCTTCTTGCCGATGCCGCCGAGGTACTTGGCCTTGCCGCGGTAGCGCAGAGACTTGCCGCGAACAGTGCGGACGCCGGTGAATTCGCAAACTCGGGACATGGCAACAATCCTTTCAGGCCTGGAGAATTAAGACCCGCAGTATATTCGCCGGCGCGACTTGTGGCAAGGTGAAATGGGTGTCATTCCGAAGCCAAGGTCGGCCCAGTGCGGCCCCAAACCGGCCTGAATTGGTTCACCAGCCGGTGTTTTTCAGCACCAGCAGCCGCAGTTCGGTCATTTCCATCATCGCGTACTTGACGCCCTCGCGGCCGAGTCCTGAATCCTTCACGCCCCCATAAGGCATGCTGTCAACACGCATGGATGGCACGTCGTTGACGATCACTCCGCCGACTTCCAGTTCATTCCACGCGTGCATGGCATGCGCGAGGTTGCCCGTGAACACGCCCGCCTGAAGCCCGTACCGGGAGTCGTTGACCATTTCGCACGCGCGATGAAAGTTGTCAAACGGCTCGATGACGAGGACCGGGCCGAAGACCTCTTCGCAATTGAGCCTGGAAGCGTGGGGAACGTTCTCGATGATCGTCGCCCCATAGAACACGCGGCTGCCGGCGAGCGGCCTACCGCCGCAGAGCACGCGCGCGCCGCCGCGCACCGCCTCCTGAATCCACTGGTCAATGCGCTGCACATCCTTTTCTGAAATCAGCGGGCCGAGAAAGGTGGACTCATCGCGCGGATCGCCCGCCACAAGTCTGGATGCGGCATCGATCAGTTGATTCCTGACCCGTTCATAGATCGCGCTGTGCACGAACAATCGCTGGACGCTGATGCAACTTTGCCCGCTTTGATAGAACGCGCCGAACGTGATGCGAGCGAGGGCAGCGTCGATGTCCACGTCTTCATCGACGATGCACGCCGCGTTGCCGCCCAGTTCCAGCACCACTTTTTTCTTGCCCGCCTTGGCCTTGAGCGACCAGCCCACGGCGGATGAACCGGTGAATGACAGCAATTTGATGCGATCATCGTCCACGAGCAGTGCGGCGTCGGCGACCTCGCACGGCACAACGCTGAACGCGCCGGTGGGCAAATCGGTCTCCGAAAGGATTTCCGCCAGCAGAATTGCGGTGATTGGCGTCTGCGGCGCGGGCTTCAGCACAAACGGACAGCCCGCAGCAATCGCCGGGGCGACCTTGTGTGCGACAAGATTCAGCGGGAAGTTGAAGGGAGTGATGAAACTGCAAGGGCCGATCGGCACGCGCTTGACCATGCCTTCATAGCCCTCGGCTCGTGCGGAAATATCCAGCGGCAGGTATTCACCTTGCATCCGCACCGATTCTTCAGCCGCGATCTGAAACGTGTCCAGCGCGCGGGTGACCTCGCCTCGGGCGTCGTTGATCGGTTTGCCTGCCTCGATGCACATCACCTGCGCGAATTCCTCGCGGCGCTGCTCCAGCCGCTGCACGATGTGCAGGAGCGCGGCTTTGCGGCGATGGGCGGGCAATCTGCGCATTGGCGCGGCCGCCTCCAGAGCCGCCGCGATTGCTGCATCTATGGTGTTGCGATCGGCGAGCGAAACCCGGCTGACTTCGGCGGCGGTGTATTTGTCCATCACCGGCAGCGCGGCCCGATCATGAACCGGTTGGCCGGCCAGGTAGTAGGGGTATGACGATTTCAGCAGTTGCACATCGCGCTCCCAGCGGCGAAAGTGATTCGCAATGATAGTGGAATCAGCCGCAGGAGGATTCGCGTGCAGGATCGGCCCGTCGCCATCGTGACCGGAGCCGGCTCAGGCATTGGCCGTGCAGTGTGCCAGACGCTTGCGGCTGATGGATTTCGGCTCGCACTGGCCGGGCGCACTCGATCGACTTTGGAAGAGACGGTTGCGATTCTCAAGTCGGCTGGCGCGACTGAGGCGCACATCGTGCCTGCCGATATATCTGTTGAGCATCAGGCGTACGGAGTGGTGGATTCCACCTTGGCGAAGTGGGGGCGCATCGATGCTTTGATCAACAACGCTGCAACGCTGCCTGTCCTTCCCATCGAGCAGACCGATGAACGGACGCTGCGCGAGACATTCGCGACCAACACATTCGGCCCGGCATACTTGATCGCTCGCGCGTGGCCGGCCTTTGTAAAGCAGCGGGGCGGGCGGATCGTAAACGTGTCATCCATGTCGTCCATCGACCCGTTTCCGGGATTGTCGATTTACGCGGCATCCAAGGCCGCGCTGGAAAGTTACACGCGATCGATCATGAACGAGGGGCGCGGCCACGGCATCTTCGCGTTCTCGATCGTGCTTGGCTCGGTCGAGACGGCGATGCTACGCACGATCGTGTCCGAATCGCAATGGCCGCGCAGCCGCACACTTGATCCGCGCGACGCTGGAAACCTCATCGCCTCATGCGCCCGCGGCGAGCGGGATGACGAAGCGGGTTCGACGATCGTTCTGCCAAATCCGTAACGACAGTGCTGACGGGACATAGCACGACCAGCACGATCAGCATCATCAGGATGTTCTGCGACTCCGCACCGTCGTGATATATTGTGTTTTAGCTAAAAATGCATTTATCGCGGCGGGCAGGGCCAACCAAGCAGAGTTGCGAGGCTCGTCGCTGACGGGACAGGCACGATTAACGCGATCAACGCGATCAACATGTTCTGCGATACGGTGCACCGTCGTGATGTATTGAGTTTTAGCTAAAAATGCATTTATCATGGCGGGCAGGGCCAACCAAGCAGAGTTGCGAGGCTCGTCAACCTGTGACACGTGTAGCGA
>CAMPIL010000325.1 GCA_946886375.1 uncultured Phycisphaerales bacterium | reverse complement strand
GTGAAGTTTGCCGACGGTCGTGCCTCTGTCCATGATCTCCCAGCGCATCAGGTCGGGCGTCATCACCGGATCGTCGCCCTGGCCTTCCTCGAAATCGATCGTCAATTGCTTGGCGGGCGGAATGTCGATGACGAAGAATGGCTGGCCGTTGCGCGAGTCGATCATCGTGATGGTCTTCTGCATCATCTCAGTGGACATGTAGGTCTGCGGGCCGCCCGTGTGCGAGAACATGCCGCCCCCCGGCTTGTAGCAACCGCAGATGACGCTTGTGCCGACAACGGCGGTCAGAAACAACGCGGGCTTGAACATCTGGAAACTCCTCATCTTCAACGTCCAGCATCGCCGGTGCAACACCCGGCAGTGGCATCACGTTACCTGCAACGGCTGCATTTCGCCACAGCACTCCCTACGGATGCTGCGACCGCATGGGTTCAATGAATCACGCATCCGTCGCCGCAATTGCGGTAAAGTGTGCGCATGGCTGCTGCGCCGCACGAGCAGATTCCCTACCGCATCGGGCACGGGTACGACCTGCACCGACTGGAACCCCGTCCGCCTCGGGGCAGCGGCCGCACGCTGGTGCTTGGCGGCGTGACTTTTCCCGACCACCCCACGGGCCCGATCAGCCATTCCGATGGCGATGCGGTGTACCACGCCGTCACCGATGCCCTCCTCGGCGCCTTGGCGCTTCCTGACATCGGCCAACTGTTCCCGGACACCGACGCGGCTCACGAAAGCCAGGATTCAGCGGTTTTCCTGCGCAAGGCGAGCGATCAAATGGGCGCTGCTGGATTCCAGGTCGGCAACCTGGATATCACGGTCATCTGCGAATCGCCGAAGATCGGCCCGCACAAGCAGCGGATGATCCAGAACATCGCCCGGCTGACCGACTGCGGCATCGCGCAGGTTAACCTCAAAGGCAAGACGCACGAGAAAGTCGATGCCGTCGGCGAGGGCCGTGCGATTGAGGTTCACGCCGTCGCGCTGCTGGTGCGAGCCACGCGGCCGACTGACACAAGCGCTCAACCACAGCGTGTGTAAGTGCCGCAGCGCACATCGGCCCTTCGCGCATTGGACTGACTTTGTGTTATTACAAAAAAACACGAAATCAAAACCGCCGCGATCGCTTGGACGGCAGACGACATCGTTCAAGTCAACGGCACGCGCCCCAGTTGTCGATCACTGCCAGCAGATCGCTCACGCTGATTGATCCATCCAGGTTCAGATCGGCGTTGCACGGCTGCCCGCTGACGCACGAACCCCAGGCATTGATCACCGCGAGAAGATCATTCACGTTCACCTCACCTGTGCCGGTGATGTCCGCCGGACACGGATTGCCTTGGAACTCAAATGCGCCAACATCCACCGTTCCGCCCACGATGCGCGGCAACCAGTCCAGATCGACGGGAATCATTTCGGACGTGTCGCCATCCTCATCAAGATCGAAGGTATCGGCCGGCAACGCTGCGTCATTGCCGTTGTTGATCAGCGGCGAATTGGCAAGCAGACGCGGGTTGTCGTCCTCGGTGCCGTAGACGTTGTCGGGTCCGTCAGCATCGATGAATCGCGGATCGTTGCCGTGATTGCCAGTCCCGCCGAGCGAGCCGGTCCAGCCTTGGATGCAGGAATTCTGAGTTGCAGATGGAGGCACGCCAATCACCTGAGTGGATTCGGATTGACTCCCCTTGGCGCCATTGTCCCAAACGATTGAATTTCGAATCACGCTTGCGATGGCGACGCCTGCGCCGTTTTGGTTGGTGACGGTTTTTGTGTTTCCAACAACGATGCAGTTGACTATTTGAGCTGAAGGTGCGCGGATTGCCCCAGTCGTATATGTGTGGTTCCCAATGAGGACACAATTGACGAGTTTGCTGATGTTATAAATCGCACCGCCGCTGTCGGCGTTGTTTCTCCGAATGAGGCAATTGATGGCAGTGCCACAGTTGTCCAATGCGCCGCCATACAACGCTGCATTGCCCTCAAACAGGCAGTCGATGAGAAGTCCGACTCCGAAACACGCCCCTCCATTCTCCGCACCGTTTTGGAAAAACCGACACCGTTGCACGACCGTGGCACCTATTATCGCACCCCCAGAGTGACCGCCGCCGTTCTGCCGGAATTCGCAATCGATAACGACGGCTCCCGCAGCGATTGCCCCGCCGCCAGCAAGACTTGCTGGAACACCCGCAACGAAGTTGCCTTGAAAGAAGCATTTTTCAATGCGAGGCGAGCCACCCCAAATGCCTCCGCCGCCGTCGGCATAATTCTCCCTGATTGCGCATCGAATGATCAACGGACTAGCGCCGGACACAAGGCGGATGCCTCCACCTCGATCGTCCGGCACTGAACCCGCAGGCAGATCCGGGTCGAAGTAGTCGCCCCATCCAGCCCTGATAGTCAGTCCATCAAGCACCGTTTCCCTGCTGACACTCGTCGCGCCTGTTACGACTCCATATGAATTGTCACTTCGATTCGCGGAGTTCGGCCCATCATCTCCGTTCAGGTCACCACTCAAGATCGTCTCGAACTTAGCCCGATCGTTGGCGTCAGGATCAGCGGCCCCGATCCCCGCGTACCCGCCGCGCATGGCGACGCCGTTCACAAGCGTGAATGTTGCATCGCGCGATCCGTTGGGCGGCGCAGGCTTGTACGTCCCCTGCGCAATGCGGATTTCATCGCCCGCCGTCGCGATCGCCAGGGCTGTCTGCAAATCGTTGAGCGCGGTACGCCAGGATGCGCCATTGCCCGCGGGCAACGCATCGTCATCCACGTAAATGATCGACGCGGCCAGTGCGGAATTCGAGAGCCAGCCGGCAGCGATCAACGCGCCTGCAAAGCCGAGCGGCCGGGCGTGCCGAAGCAATTTCCACAGCATGAGATTCCTTTCTTACGCGCAAAATGGATTGGGATCTGCGATGCAGTCGGTTGAACTCTAGCGAACACCAACAAGCACAGTCTTCGATCAATTCTGATTCGGGCGAAGTTCTGTCAGCCGCGATGAATGGCTCGTCACGCGGGGGTGAGCGTGAATCCTCCGGCCTACTGCAATGAGTATGATGCAGCCATGCCGACCGGCCCACTTTGGCAACAAGCCGCCGCGTTTGCCGCCCGCGCGCATCAGCATCAGATGCGCAAGGACGGCTGCACGCCGTATTTCTCGCACACGGTTCGGGTGGCATTGACGGTGGCGTGCCTGTTCGGCGAGAAGGATGAGGAAATCCTCGCCGCCGCGCTGCTGCATGACACGATCGAAGACACCACCGCCGATTACAATGACCTTTATGAACTTTTCGGCCGTCGCGTCGCCGACATCGTTGCCACGTTGACCAAGGACATGCGGCTGATCGAACCCGAGCGCGAAAAGGTCTACGACGAGCAACTTGCCGCCGGGCCTTGGGAGGCGAGGCTGATCAAACTTGCCGATGTGTACGACAATTACTGCGACATGGGCAATGCAGATTCGCGCAGCAAGCAGATTGAACGGGCCAGGCGCGCGATCAAACTTGCGGCGGGTGATCGGCAGTTGGACGCAGCACGCAGAATTGTCGAGCAATTGATCGGGGCGGGCGGGAAGCGTAAGCGCAAAAAGTAGTCCGTCAGCGCACCTGTCTTCCTCGTTGCTGGCGATCTTTCAGTATCGGTCGGCCTTGGCCGGCCTATCAGGCACGACAGCCCGGCGGATTGGCTGTTGAAAATGCATGCGGAACAGTTTTGCCGCCCATGTGTCTAGGATGTGCGGAGGTGCTTGCATGCTGATCAAGTCGATGATTCCGCTGATGATGTGGCTGACCGCGGCGTGCGGGCTGGCGCAATCCGCCGCGCCGCCTTCATCACCACCACCACCCGATGAGCCCGCCCAGACGCAGCCGGGCGGCGAAACGGTCATTCCGGAGGACCTGCCGCCCGGCGTGCCGCACCCGGAGATTCCCGCCGAGGTCAACAGCCTGCTCGATCGCCTGGAAAACAGCGCGCCTGATCTCAACTCGTTTACCGCGCAGGTGCAGTACGAAAAACAGGATGTGCTTCTTGGGCGCAAGGAACTGCGCAGCGGCGACTTGATCTATCACCAGG
>CAMPIL010000324.1 GCA_946886375.1 uncultured Phycisphaerales bacterium | reverse complement strand
GCTGCCGATAAAGGTGATCTGTCCCGGGGCGGCGCGCTGGACCTCCTCAACGCCGGTGATTTCCAGCGAGCCGGGGCCTTCCAACTGGCCTTTCACGTGATCGCAAATCTGCTGAACGGTAAAGGATTTCATCTTGAATGCAACGCGGTTTTCCGGTTTCTGGCTCCAGAGTAGCAGGTCCCGATTTTCTGCCAAGCCCGGGTCAGGCAGATAGCGACTGATGCTAGAATGTTTGCGAACGCGACGCCTAGCCAAGGGATTGGTGGACATATGCATGAGCAAGCGGCGCCCGCTACGGGCCTGAAATTGCCGACATCGACAATCAGCGTTCGTGTGACAGACCCGCCACTGGAACTGTTCATCACAGAGAAGGCGTTTCGGCCGAATCCCACCACGGTGAGGTTTGCGCGGACCGTTCGCGTCAACGAAGGCGATATCGTGTTCGACATCGGCACGGGCATTGGACCGCTGGCGATCAAGGCGGCGATGGACGGCGCGCGGAAGGTGTACGGCGTTGATCCTGTCGCCAGGCACTGCGAACTGGCGCGAATGAACGTCGTCAAGTACGGCCTGCAGAACAAGGTCCGCATCTACCAGGGGCCGTTCTTCGCTCCGTTCGAGCAGGAACCGGAATTGAAGAACATCAAGGCGGACGTGATCATCGGCGACGTTTCGGGCATTGCGGACACTGTTGCCCGCGCGCTGGGCTGGTACTCCGAGGAAGTGCCCACCGGTGGCGAGGACGGCACGGAGGTGATCATCGATCTGCTGCAGCGCGCGGCCTGCTATTTGAAGCCGGACGGTTCGCTGTATTTTCCGATTGCCGTTGACCTCTCGGACAGCGCGAAGATTCTGGACGCAGCGCGCGAGTATTTTTCCGACGTGGTGAACGCGATGGACAAACCCCAGGTGATTTTTCCCATCAGCGAGGCGGAGGTGCAGGCGATCGATGCGGCATATGGAGGCCGCCGGCCTGATTACATCAACATTCAACCGGGTCGCCGGCCGTCTTGGCGCGGCGAAATCTGGCGCGCAGGCCGGCCGAAATGACCGGTGCCTGACAGTGCAAAAGCGACAACGGCGATCGGACTCCCGACCGCCGCTGCCTGTACCCGATTGCCAAGGGTTCGATTGATTGAACGGATGAATGAGTGTTCGTTCAGTCGTGGTGCTCGTCTTCGTGCTCGTGAATCTCCTCGCGGGCTTCATCTTCGCCGGCCTCAATGGCCCGCGACGTATCCCACGGCTCCGCCCGCCGCCGCGCCGGCCGCAACCGCGCAGCCAGGCAGAACGCCGAAGGCGCTCATGACAACGGCAATGGCCACGAGCAGCAGCGCCAGCGCCGAGCGTGCGGTGGCGCAGGAACGCGGAATGTCAAACAGCGGTGCGTCGTATTCAGAATCGATCATGGCGCTTCCTCCAGTGGATCGAACATTCGCCAGCGCATCGGCTCATGGATGGCGCGGACGTCTCTGCTTCTCATCACTGGTCTATACGCGCACGAACAACCGATGGCCGCTGCGCACCAGCCGATTCGACGCTGTTCAGGCTGGTCTTCCGAGGGGTTTCGCCCGAGATTTGTGCGTGCGGCGAGCGTCACGGCCAGGATTCCTAGTCCGCAGCACCGCAGCGCGCCATCACCACTTTTTGAAGATGAAGATCGAGGCCAGCACGATGCACCCAAAGCCCGCGAGATGATTCCATTTTGGGGTTTCGTTCAGATACAAAATGGAAAAGCCACAGAACACGACCAGCGTGATGATTTCCTGAATGGTCTTGAGTTGCGCTGCGTCGAAGGGGCCGGGATGGTCCGGCGTGCCGTGACCGATGCGGTTTGCGGGAACTTGAAAGCAGTACTCGAAAAACGCGATGCCCCAACTGGCGAGGATCACGAACCAGAGCGGCCACGACTTGAACTTCAAGTGACCATACCACGCGAAGGTCATGAAGATGTTGGAGATCAACAGCAACAGAATGGTGGGCATGCAGATGTCCTTGGACCGCGCGTGCGATCGCGGCTGAAATCATTGTGCGAATGCGCACGGGATTGTTCAATCTGACCGCACGGCAAGGCGGAAGCGCGAATCGTGCCAGCGCGAATTGGAACAATATTCGACGGCGCGCATGGATGCCGCAGCATCGTTCCACACCGGGCCCGAACTCGTCAGCGGCGATCGACGATTATTCGTCGTCTCGTGGTCTGCTCGGCGGGCGGCCGCCTGGAGGCCCGCTTGGTCGCGGGCTGTCCCGGTTGCCGGAGCTGGGCCGGTCGCCGCCGGGCCGCCAATTGGGGCGAGCGCCGAAACTGCGCTGCGATCCGTCGCCGGCGCCCGGACCTCCGCGATCGCCGCCGCCGTAGCCTGAACTGGAGCCGCGTCCGCCGGGCCTACTTCCGCGCGAGCGATAGCGGCTGCTGGTGCGGCGTTCTTTCTTGGGTGGGGCTTCGCCCTTCTTGCGCGCCTGGTTGATGACCAGGGCGCGCCCATCGAGCCGCGTGCCGCGCAGCGCGATCATCGCGCCTTTGGCCCGCATGTCGTCCTTGATCATGACGATGGCGAAGCCGCGGTGCTTGCCGGTTTCGGGATCGAGCGGCAGGGCCACATCCTCGACTTCGGCGTGGCGGCTGAACAACCGGCGAATGGCATCCTCAGTCGTGGTGAAGTTGAGGTTGCCAACAAAGATCTTGAACATGATGCGATCCGTCTCCTGGCAGGACTCGCGCCGTCGCCGGCGATGCTGCGCCGCGCGAATGGACACGACTGCGAAATTTGCCGCGGGATGCGAGCGTTGTTCCACGCGGGCTGCGTCCAATCATAGCGTGATTCCGCGCTGCAAGTGCAACCCCGCCGGGCGAATGCCGCGGCCTGCCGCCACGCTGCCAGCAGATGCGATCAACGCCATTGAACGCGCCGGATCGTGGTTTTCAGCCGCCGGACGTCTTCACTTCCGCCAGCCGCGCTACGGCCTGATCGTAGAGTTTTTTCACTTCAGCCAGCGCCGCATTCACTTCCGACTGGATCGTCTTCATTGTTCCCTGATCTGAGTCCTTCAACTTCGCGAGGCTGCCTTTGATGGAATCGAGTTTCGTCTGCAGCGCGCTGACCAGATCATTGAGTTTCTGATCGGCGATCTTGGAGGCATCGGCCTTGAGTTTGTCGAACTGCGCCTGCGATGCGGAAAGGCTCTTGCTCAACTCAGCCTGGATGGTGGCGGCGGCATCGCCGGCAAGTTTTTGTGCATCATTTGCAGCTGTCTGAGCCGAGGACTTCAGTTGATCCACGCCGGGCAGTTTCGCGCCGGACTCGCTCTTGTCACAGCCACCCAGATTCACACAAAGCGCAGCGGCACACAGCCAGGCACAACGACGGCAACAGGTGATCATGACATTGCTCCTTCAACACGAGAGTGGTGATCTTCGGACGCGAAAGGATTTCCGAACCAGCCGGAATTCTACCGCAGAGAACGCCGAGCGCGGAGAAGCGGGGTGAAAGCATGGATGAGGCAAAAACGAACAACCCCGCATCGAAAGACGCGGGGTTGCGTGCTCTTTGACAAATGAACAGTTGGGCAGCGTTGAGGTTGTGCTGACGATACGTGGTGTGGATTGCTCCACGGCAAGGTAGTCAGTTGACAGTCTTGGATGATCAATCTTCGCGACTGACCATTTTGGACTGATTACTGGCTCCTGCCATGCCACGTCTAAGGAGATCCCTTAGAAAGGAGGTGATCCAGCCGCAGGTTCCCCTACGGCTACCTTGTTACGACTTAGTCCCAGTCACCATCCTCGCCGTGGGCACCGCTGAATTGCGGCGACTTCGGGCGCTGACAGCTCCCATGACTTGACGGGCGGTGTGTACAAGGCTCAGGAACATATTCACCGCGGCGTAGCTGATCCGCGATTACTAGCGATTCCGACTTCAAGAGGGCGGGTTGCAGCCCTCTATCCGAACTGGGGCGCGATTTGAGCGATTTGCTCCACCTTGCGGTCTTGCATCGTTCTGTGCGCGCCATTGTAGCACGTGTGCAGCCCTAGGCATAAAGGCCATGAGGACTTGACGTCATCCCCACCTTCCTCCGGTTTAACACCGG
>CAMPIL010000323.1 GCA_946886375.1 uncultured Phycisphaerales bacterium | reverse complement strand
AAGTACACCTTCCGCTCGACGCGTCCCAGCGATCCATCCTCGTTTTCCCGCTCCACAAGTTGGCGGTCAATCTCTTCACCCAGCACGTGAAGTCGAACCGCCTCGAATCGATTTCCCGGATTCAGTCCCGCACCGCGCCGATGCGCTGGACCATTGGGAAGCGCATCGCGGTATGAGAAGTCGTCTCCGACCATGCCCAAACAATATGCGAACAAGCCTCGGCTTGTCAATGCAAGGCGAGGACAAGTCAGCAAACTTCTCTACTGGCTCACCTCGTCACCCCCCTGCAATCGAACCCAGCACGATGAACGGTTCCTGACCACTCGTCACTGCCGCCGGCAGCGGCGCATCGGGCGAATCCAACGACAGATCCTTCCCGCACGCAAAGTACCGCAGGAACGGCCGACGTTGCAGCGTGATGTGATCGCGGATCGTGCCGCGCAGCATCGGATACTTTTCCTCCAGCGCATCAAGCACCATCCGCTGCGAGGGCGCAGCCGATCCATTCAACTCGATCGCAACATCCCCTTCAACTCTTGCCAGGTTTCGCAGGTGAAATGGCAGAACAACTCGAATCATGAAAGCATTCTACGGCCCCAGAGCAACGTGAGGCTGCGCCCCGACTGTGCGAATAGGCCGGCGATTCCTGGTGCGCCGCACCCGCGACCAAGGGTCGCGGCGTTGCATTGAATCTCCGTTTGTTTCATCGAAAGGCTATCCTCAGGTATGACGAAGGGTCGCTTGGAAGCCTTCACCGATGGCGTGCTCGCGATCATCATCACAATCATGGTGCTGGAGATGAAGCCGCCGCACACTGCCCCCACGCTCGAAGCGATTCGCCCCATCCTGCCTGTGTTTCTCAGTTACGTGCTCAGCTTCATTCACGTGGGCATGTACTGGAGCAATCACCATCACCTGTTTCTGGCGGTGCAGCGCATCAGCGGCATGACGCTATGGGCCAATCTGCATCTGCTCTTCTGGCTCTCGCTGATTCCCTTCGTCACCGGATGGATGGGCGAGAACCGCTTCAGCGAGCTGCCGGTCGTCATGTACGGCGTGGTGCTGCTGATGTGCGCGCTCTCATGGGAGATTCTGCGGAAGGTTCTCCTGCGAAATCACGCGCCGGATTCAGCCCTTGCAACCGCGCTGGCCGGACGCCACCATCTGAAGGAAATAGCATCGCTGGTCACGTACGTAACGGCCATCGTTCTTGGGTTCTTCAGTTCGTGGATCGCATGCGGTCTGTACGCGGCCGTGGCCGCAATGTGGCTTGTGCCGGACCGCCGCATTGAACGGGCGCTGGCAGCGAAAGCCAAATGAATCGGCACGCGTCAGCGTGAATTCGCTTCCAGATCAACCGTGATATGCCCGCTTCAGCGTGTTGATGTCGATTTTTTTCATTGGCATGAGCGCAGCCATGACGCGCTCGAACTTCGCGGCGTCCTTGTCCTGCATCATTTCCATGAAGGCAACAGGCACGATTTGCCACGACACGCCGAACCTGTCCTTCAGCCAGCCGCACTGGCTTTCCTGCCCGCCGCTGCCAGGCCCGGAGAGCGCATTCCAGTAGCGATCCACTTCCTCCTGATTGTCGCACATGATCATGAAGGAGACGGCTTCATTGAATTTGAACATCGGCCCGCCGTTCAACCCCATGAACTCCTGACCGTGTAGTTCAAAGAGCACGGTCAGCACCGACCCTTTCGGCTGCCCAGAAGCCGCGGCGGTCGCCTCGTCATAACGCGCGATGTGCTTGATCCTGGAGTTCTTGAAGATGGAGGTGTAGAACTTCGCTGCGTCTTCCGCGTTGTCGTCGAACCAGAGACAGGGAGTGATCTGTTTCATGGTGAGAGGATACCAGACGACAGAGGCATGGTCGCGAGACTGCCCTCCGATGAAACGCGACGGCCGCGCTTGGGAAAGGACTTGATTCGCAATTCGGAGATTGTGCGTCGAGGCGTGCGTGCGACGTGAGCCGTTTACGCGTCGACGAAGACTTTGAAGCCGCCGTACGCCATGCGCTTGATGTCGAACGGCATTTTTTTGCCGTCCATCATCGACCCGAGGCGCGGGTCCTTCATCACCTTCGCGTTGACGGCATCGCGGTGGGCGCGGGATTTGTACACGATCCAAGAAAAGACCACGGTTTCATTGGTTTTCGATTTCGCCAATCGCGGAAACGGAACGCCCATCTTCATGTTCAGATCATCGCCAACGCACTCCCGGTACTCCAGCGCCCCGTGGTCGCGCCAAACCTTCCCCGCTTTCGCCGACATGCGGCGATAGGCTTGCAGATTCTTCTTCGGAATGGGTATCACAAATCCATCAACGTACGGCATGCGAGGCTCCTCCATACAGGCGAACGATGATCGCATGCCTCAGCACAATGTCAACTCCAAGAAGGTTGGCCGTTCGGCTGTTTGAACCATCTCGAATACAGCGTTGGCGGCGATTCGATCGCACGCCTGATTTGCATCTGCGTTTGATACACTTATTGCATGCATACCAAAGCCTTTGCCGCACAATCTGCCGCCTCGCCGCTCGCACCGATCGCCATCGCGCGGCGCGATCCATCTCCGAACGACATCGCCATCGATATTCTTTACTGCGGCGTGTGCCACTCCGATCTGCACTTCGCGCGCAATGAATGGGGAATGACGAACTACCCGTGCGTGCCGGGTCATGAGATTCTCGGCCGCGTTGTGAAAACCGGCAACAAGGTAAAGAATTTCAAGGTCGGCGATCTGGCTGCCGTCGGATGCATGGTGGATTCCTGCCGCACGTGCGATCACTGTCGGAAGAACCTTGAACAGTTCTGCCTCGGCACTGCCACGTTCACCTACAACAGCGGAGACAAGCATTCAGGCAAGCACACCTTTGGTGGATACTCCGAATCAATCGTGGTGGACCAGGACTTCGCGCTGCAAGTGCCCGCGAATCTCGACCCGGCCCGCGCCGCGCCGCTGCTGTGCGCCGGCATCACCACGTATTCTCCGCTGCGCCATTGGAACGTCAGCAAAGGGCAGAAAGTCGGCGTTGTTGGCCTAGGCGGGCTTGGACACATGGGCGTGAAGTTCGCTGCGGCTTTCGGCGCCCACACCGTGCTGTTCACCACCTCGCCCTCAAAGGTCGCTGACGGCAAGCGGCTGGGGGCGCACGACGTCATCATCTCCCGAGATGAGAATGAAATGAAACAGCACGCGGGCAGTTTCGATTTCATCATCGATACGGTGTCCGCCGATCACGATCTCAATGCGTTGCTGGGCATGTTGAAACTGGATGGCACGCTCGTGCTGGTGGGCGCGCCACCCAATCCGCAGCTGGTGAGCGCGTTCAGTCTGCTCATGCCGCGCAAGCATCTGGCTGGCTCGCTCATCGGCGGGCTCAAGGAAACCCAGGAGATGCTCGATTTTTGCGGCAAGCACAACGTGCAATGCGACATCGAATTGATTTCAATGCAGCAGATCAACGAAGCCTATGAACGCATGCTCAAGAGCGATGTGAAGTACCGCTTTGTCATCGACATGGCGACCTTGAAGGGCTGAAGAATGGTTGCGCGCCGTTTCGTCAAAGGCACGAACTACCAGTATCGC
The DNA here is from genome assembly GCA_946886375.1 of uncultured Phycisphaerales bacterium. Next base: position 504 of record CAMPIL010000323.1, on the reverse strand, counting down.
GCTTCAGGTTTCGCCATTCGACCAGATCGCTTGCTACTGCAATACCTGCACTTCCACGCTCAGCACGCCGGGCAGATGCTCTGCAATGGCGTTCCATGAATCGCCGCCGTCGACTGATGCGTAGACCTGTCCGCCGGTGGTGCCAAAGTACACGCCGCACTTGTCCAGGTCATCCACGCACATCGCATCGCGCAGAATGTTGACGTAGCAATCCTTCTGCGGCAGGCCCTTGGTCAGCGGCTCCCACTCGTTGCCGCCGGACCTGCTGCGGTAGACGCGGAGTTTTCCCTCCGGCGGATAGTGCAGCGAATCGCTGGTGATGGGCACGACGTAAATGGTTTCGGGATCGTGCGCGTGAACGTCGATTGGAAATCCGAAATCCGTCGGCAGGTTTCCGCTGACTTCATGCCACTGATCGCCTGCGCTGTCGGAGCGCATGACGTCCCAGTGTTTCTGCATGTAGACAACGTCCGGCTGCGATGGATGCATGGCGATGCGATGCAC
>CAMPIL010000322.1 GCA_946886375.1 uncultured Phycisphaerales bacterium | reverse complement strand
CCGCGCCTCACAGTCGCGGCGAACTTCCGCACCCCATGGCCCAGCGCGCCGCCTCGGCGAATTGCGCGCTGTTGATGACCGGCGAAACCGGCACAGGCAAGGGCTACCTTGCGCGGTGGATTCATGAACACAGCGCTCGGGCGGCGGCCCCGTTTGTTCCAGTCAACTGCGGCGCGATTCCCGAAGACCTCATCGACAGCCACCTGTTCGGCCACGCCAAGGGAGCCTTCAGCGGCGCGACCGGTGAGCATGTTGGACTGGTGCGCGCAGCGACGGGCGGCACGATTCTTTTTGATGAGATCAGCGAACTTCCGCTCACCGCGCAGACTCGCCTGCTGCGATTGCTGGAAGAGCGTGAAGTGCAGCCGGTGGGGTATTCGCGACCGGTCGTCGTCAATGTTCGCGTGATCGCTGCCACCAACGTCGATTTGCTGGAAGCCACTCGACAGGGGCGATTCCGCGAAGACTTGTATTTCCGCCTGGATGTTGTTCGCCTGCATCTCAAGCCGCTGCGCGATCGAGCGCAGGAGATTTCGCGCCTGCTTGCGCTGTTCAACGCAGAATTCGCTGCGATGTACCATCACGCGCCGCTGGACTTTGCGCCTGATGCACTGAACTGCCTGGCGCAATACGGCTGGCCGGGCAACATCCGTGAACTGCGAATCGTGGTGGAACGCCTGCACGTGCTGCGCGGCTCGGGTCAGGAGTTTGTGACGGCGGATGACCTGCGTCAATTCGGCCAGTTGCGCGTGCAGCCCGAGCCGGCGTCTGCGTGGGGCATGAACCGGTTCCAGTCGCTGAAACTTGAAGCCGTCAATGACGTGCTGAGTGCCTGTCGGGGCAACGTCAGCCGGGCCGCATCGACATTGGGCGTGCATCGCTCCACCATTTATCGCTGGCTCGCGGCTCAGCCCGTGTCGGTGTGAACGATCGTGCGGCTTGTGGCGTAAGCCTGCGTGCGATTGAATACGCCGATGCCGCCTGAGAATCGCCTTCGCGAAAATTACTGGCAGGTGTGGGTCGATACCGGCGGCACGTTCACCGACTGCCTGGCGCTTCCGCCGGGCAGCACGCTGAATGACCGGGCAAGCCTGCGCCGCGCCAAGGTGCTCAGCAGCGGCGCATTGCGAGGGCGCATCGCGGCCCGCCTTGGACCGGCTGCATTGAAAATCCAGGAACAATGGAACGCGTGCGATGACTTGATCGTTGGCTTTGAATTCCGCCTGTTCGAAGACGCCAGCGAGGTGGTCGCCGTCAAGCGCTATCGCGCTGCCGAGTCAGTCATCGAACTTGAGCGTCCGCTCCCGGCGAACGTTCCTGCCGGGACGATGTTTGAAGTTCGCGGCGGCATGCCCGCGCCAATCCTCGCGGCACGGCTGGTCACGCAAACGCCGGCGCAGGTTGGCCTGCCGCCGATCCAGATGCGCCTGGCGACGACGCGCGGGACCAACGCGCTGCTGGAACGCCGCAGCGCGCCGGTGGCTCTGTTCATCACGCGCGGCTTCGGCGACCTGCTCGCCATCGGCGATCAGCAGCGCCCCGATCTCTTTGCGCGAAGCATCGAAAAACCGCAGCCGCTTTATGACGCGGCGGTGGAAGTGACCGAGCGAATCACCGCGAGCGGCGAGATTCACGTTCCGCTGGACTTGAACTCCGTACGTGAGGATGCGCGCCGGCTTGTGAAGGCTGGCATCCGCACCGCTGCGGTCGCGCTGATGCACAGCCACATTCATCCGGATCATGAGCGCATGGTCGCCGACGTACTGCGGCAGGCCGGTTTCGAGCATGTCTCGTTGTCGTCTGACCTTTCGCCGCTGATTCGTCTGCTGCCTCGAGCGCAGACTGCGGTGGTCAACGCGTACCTTGCGCCTGTGGTTGAAACGTATCTTCGCGATGTGCAGTTTCACCTCGATTCTGGTGGGAAACGGTCACGATTGCACGTGCTGACGAGTGCCGGCGGGCTGTCCGCAGCCGCCAAGTACCGCGCCCGCGACAGTCTGCTCAGCGGGCCGGCCGGGGGAGTTGCAGGCGCGGCAGTGGCAGGGCGTGAATCCGGATTCAGCAGAATCATCGGCTTTGACATGGGCGGAACCAGCACAGATGTTGCGCGATACGACGGTGATTTCGAATATCGCTTCGAGCAAACGATCGCAGGCGTCCGGCTCATGGCTCCCGCGCTCGCAATTGAAACCGTTGCGGCCGGAGGCGGGTCGATTTGCGATTACGCGGAAGATCGCCTCACGGTCGGCCCGCACAGCGCTGGCGCGCAGCCCGGGCCGGCATGCTACGGCGGGGGCGGTCCGCTGACGTTGACCGATGTCAACCTGTTGCTGGGGAGGTTGAACCCAGCGCAGTTTGAAATCCCGATCGATGCTGCGCTTTCGCAATCCGCGCTGCGAAACGTGCTGGCGAGGATCAGCCGCACACAGGCAGGCGCAGCGACGACGGAGTCGATTCTGCAGGGATTTCTCGACATTGCCAACCAGCGAATGGCCGCGGCGATTGAGCGCATTTCGATTCGACAGGGCTACGATCCGCGCGATGATGCGCTGGTGGCGTTCGGTGGTGCGGGCGGACAACACGCCTGCGCAATCGCGAGTCGCCTTGGCATGCGCACGATCATTCTCCCCGCGGAAGCGTCGCTGCTGAGCGCGCTGGGACTGGGCTGTTCGGTCATTGAGCGCATCGCGGAGCGGCAGGTCCTTCGCACTCTAGCTCAGTGCTACGAATTGCGTGAATGGATCGATGCATTGATCGCTGGCGCGACCATGGAACTTGCGGATGAAGGAGTGGACCATCATTCAATTGAAGTTCGCCGCGTTATCGTCAGCATGCGCCTGATCGGCCAGGATTCATCGCTTGCGATTGATCTGCCTGTGCAATCGACGCGACATCCGACTGCCAATATACGAACTCAATTGGAAAAATTATTCTCACAACGGTATGTGGCGGTGTATGGCCATGCTGCGCTGCACAAGGATCAGGGATCAATCGAGGTCGAGTCGATCCGTGTGATCGTGGCTTCGGCCGATCAATCAACGTCGCAAGTGCAGCCTGCAGCCCAAGCCGATTTGCCGGATGCACAGGCCAACGGCAGCACGCGCGCATTCTTTGGAGATTCGTGGATGTCGGTCCAGGTCTTCGACCGCGACAAACTGCCGATCGGAGCGTGCATCGCTGGTCCGGCGCTGGTGTTCGAACGGCGAAGCACAGCCGTCATCGAACCGGGCTGGACCGGAACCCTCGATTCGGCGGGAGCACTGGTGCTGCGCGCTTCGCGCGATACTGAACCGGTGCGGAAGGCTGAACCAGAGATTGCGCGGGTTGAACTGTTCAGCAATCGCCTGGCCGCGATCGCTGACGAAATGGGACAGATGCTGCAGCGCACCGCGCTCTCGACCAACGTCAAGGAACGGCTGGATTTCTCGTGCGCTGTGCTCGATGCAGGCGGTGAACTCGTGGTGAATGCGCCGCATATTCCGGTGCACCTCGGCGCGCTGGGCGTGTGCGTGCGGGCCGTCCGCGATGTGATCCAGATGAACGAAGGCGATGTGATCGTCACCAACCACCCGGCGTTCGGCGGGTCGCACCTGCCCGACGTCACGGTCATCACGCCCGTGCACGGCCAGGGCATGCTGATCGGCTATGTCGCCAGCCGCGCTCATCATGCGGAAATCGGCGGCACGCGTCCGGGATCAATGCCGCCTGCAGCGCGATGCCTGGCCGAAGAAGGCGTAGTCATTTCACCAACGCATCTGATCAAAGGCGGAACGCCGCGATTCGATGACATCGAGCGTCTGCTGCGCGGCGGCCTGCATCCTTCGCGCAACGTCGGCGACAATCTTGCGGACCTTCGCGCGGCCGTGGCCGCGAATCATCGCGGGGCAAACTCATTGCGTGCGCTCGCGATTGAGCATGGAATCGCCGAGATGAGGGAGCACATGCGGGCCCTGACACAGCGGGCTGAGCGACTGACGCGCGCCGCTTTGGCGCAGCGGGCCGGCGATGTGTGTGAAGCGACTGAACTATTGGATGATGGGTCGATTCTCAAAGTCACCCTGCGCGTTCACGGCGATTCTGCCGTCATTGATTTCACCCT
>CAMPIL010000321.1 GCA_946886375.1 uncultured Phycisphaerales bacterium | reverse complement strand
CATCTGGCCGATTTCGATCTGCTGGCCTTCTTCGACTTCGATGCGTGCCTTGGCGGGCAGGTGATGGAAGTCGAGAATGGTGCCCTTGCTGTCTTCGACGATGATCTGCGGGTGCTTCTCACCGGTGTGCTCGATGACGATGAGTTCGCGAACGCGGCCCTGCTTGCTGGCCTCTTCGCGCACTGTTTCGCCGACTTCAATGTCCTTGAAGCGCACGATGCCGGATTTTTCCGCAAGAATCGGAATGCGGTGGGGGTCCCATTCGACCAGGATCTGGCCCTTCTTGACCTTGGTGCCATTGGGGGTCTTGATGGTCGCGCCGTACGGAACCTTGAACTTCTCAAGTTCGCGGCCCTTGTCATCAACCACGGCGAGTTCGCCGTTGCGCTTGAGGGCGATGATGGTGACAGTGTCTCCGGACTTGACCTCGACCTCGTTGCAGTCGCGGATTTCCACGGTGCCGGCCTGCCCGGCGCGGTGACTGGTCTCAACCAAGCCGCGCGCCGCAATGCCGCCGGTGTGGAACGTGCGCATGGTCAACTGCGTGCCAGGTTCGCCGATGGACTGGGCCGCGATGGTTCCGACGGCCAGGCCTTCTTCGCCGAGTTGCCCGGTGGACATGTCCATGCCGTAGCACAGCGCGCAGCAGCCGCGCGAGGTCTCGCAGACCAGCGGGCTACGCACCTGCACCGAATCAATGCCAAGGTCTTCGATGCGGGAGGCGATCATGGCGGTGATCAGTTGATTTTCCGACACGATGGTTTCATCGGTGCGGGGATCGATGATCGTCTGCCGGGCCGTGCGGCCGATGATGGCCTCGCGCAGCGGCACGTCGACTTCTTCACCCTTGTAGATGGCCCGCTTGGGAATGCCCATGCGGGTGCCGCAATCCACTTGAGTAATCACCACGGACTGGGCCACGTCGTACAACTTGCGGGTGAGATACCCCGAGTCGGCTGTCTTGAGCGCGGTGTCGGCCAGACCCTTGCGGGCGCCGTGCGTCGAGGAGAAGTATTCGAGCACGTTCAGGCCTTCGCGGAAGTTGGCGCGAATCGGCGTTTCGATGATTTCGCCCGAGGGCTTGGCCATGAGGCCGCGCATGCCCGCCAACTGCTGCATCTGGCTGATGTTGCCGCGGGCGCCTGATGTGGACATCAGGTACACGGGGTTGAGGTACGGCTGGCCCTGATCCGAATCGATGGGAACTTCGCGCCCGAATTCATCGCGGCGGTCGTTCTTCAGCGTTTCCACCAGGCTCTTGGTGATCTGCTCGCGGCAGTGAGCCCAGAGGTCCAGCAACTGGTTGTGGCGTTCACGCTCGGTGATGGCGCCTGCCTCATACGCGCGCTCCACGCGCTCGACCTTCTGCTGCGTCGCGTCGATCAACTGCAACTTGCTGTCGGGGATGCGCAGGTCGGTGATGCCGATCGACAAGCCCGAGGTCGTGGAGGACTTGAATCCAAGTTCCTTCATGTCATCGAGCAACTTGAGCGTTGCCGGCCGGCCCAGCCGCGCGTACGTATCGTCAATCACGCGGCTGCAGCCCTTCTTGCCCAGCGTGCAGTTATAGAACGGCATGCCGTCGGCGAGAATGTCGGCGAAGAAAACGCGGCCGACCGTCGTCACCACGCGCTTGTTGGCGGGCATCTTTTCGAGGGGGCCCTTCTCAGCGTTCACCACCTCATTGAAGCGGTTCAGGCGAACCACGATGGGCTGGTGGCGCTGAATGCGGCCGTGATCGAACGCGAGAATCGCTTCGTGCTCGTTGCGGAAGTGCGGCAGTTTCTGCACGTCGAACGGACCAGTCTCGCGCATGAACGTGACAAAGTACACGCCCATCACGATGTCCTGGCTGGGCGAGACGATCGGGTTGCCGTTGGCCGGCGAGAAGATGTTGTGCGTGCTGAGCATCAGCACGTGGGTTTCAACCTGTGCCTCAACCGACAGCGGCAGGTGGACTGCCATCTGGTCGCCGTCGAAGTCGGCGTTGTATCCCGCGCACACCAGCGGATGGATGGTGATGGCATTGCCTTCAACCAGCACCGGTTCGAAAGCCTGAATCCCCATGCGGTGCAGCGTGGGGGCGCGGTTGAGCATGACCGGGTGCTGGTAGATCACCTGCTCCAGGATGTCCCACACTTCCGGATCGCGCCGCTCCAGCATGCGCTTGGCGGACTTGATCGTGTCAGCCAGTCCATGCTCCTTGAGTTTGCGGATGATGAACGGCTGGTACAGTTCAAGCGCGATCTTCTTGGGAAGGCCGCACTGGTTGAGTTTCAGTTCCGGGCCGACGACGATGACCGAACGCGCCGAATAATCCACGCGCTTGCCCAGCAGGTTCTCGCGGAAGCGGCCCTGTTTGCCCTTAATCATGTCGGTCAGCGACTTGAGCGGACGGTTGCTCGAACCGAGCACCGGGCGGCGGCAGCGGCCGTTGTCGAACAGCGCATCCACAGCCTGCTGCAGCATGCGCTTCTCGTTGCGGATGATGACCTCGGGGGCGTTGAGGTCCATCAACTTCTTCAGGCGGTTGTTGCGGTTGATGATGCGGCGATACAGGTCGTTCAGGTCGCTGGTCGCGAAGTTGCCTGATTCAAGCAGCACCAGCGGCCGAAGGTCGGGCGGAATGACCGGAATGACGTCCAGCACCATCCAGGTCGGATCGTTTTCGCTGTTGCGAATCTGCTCGACGAGTTTCAGCCGCTTGGAGATGTCCTTGATCTTCTGCTTGCTGCGCGTCTTGTTCAGTTCATCGCGCAGTTCGCGGGAGACTTCATCCAGATCGAGATTGGTGAGCAGTTCGCGCACGGCGTCGGCGCCCATCATGGCGGTGAACGCAGTGCTGCCGTACTTCTCAACGGCGGCGCGGTAATCGTCCTCCGTGAGCACCTGCTTGTATTCCAGATCGGTGGTGCCGGCGTCGGTCACCACGTAGTCCTGGAAATAGATGATCTTTTCCATGTCTGCGGTCTTCATGGCCAGCAGGGTGCCCAGACGGCTGGGCAAAGCCTTGAAGAACCAGATGTGCACGACGGGCGCGGCCAGGTTGATGTGGCCCATGCGCTTGCGGCGGACGCGCGAGTGCGTCACCTTGACGCCGCAGCGGTCGCAGATGATGCCCTTGAACTTGGTGCCCTTGTACTTGCCGCAGGCGCACTCATAGTCGCGCTCGGGTCCGAAGATGCGCTCGCAGAACAAGCCATCCTTTTCCGGGCGATAGGTGCGGTAGTTGATGGTCTCGGGTTTTTTCACTTCGCCGAAAGACCACGAACGGATGTCGTTCGGGGAGGCGAGGGTGATCTTCACCGAGCCGTAGTCATTCACGCGATCGTAAACAGTTTCAGCCATTGTTCGTTCTCAACGATCAATCGATCAGTCTTCAAGAGGAAGCGGCAGGCGGGCCTACAGGCCCGACTGCCCGCAGTCAATTTCAGAGCAAACTTCCGCCTTCCAACTGTTGCTTCTCCAGAGTGATATTCATGCCAAGACCGCGGATTTCGTGGCAGAGCACGTCGAAGACCACCGGCATGCCGGCTTCGAGCGTATTGGTGCCCTTGACCATGGAGTCGTAGATCTTGGTGCGGCCTTCCACGTCGTCTGACTTGACGGTCAGCAGTTCCTGCAGCACGTAGGCCGCGCCGTAGCCTTCAAGCGCCCACACTTCCATCTCGCCAAAGCGCTGGCCGCCGGTGCGGGCCTTGCCGCCGAGCGGCTGTTGCGTGATGAGCGAGTACGGACCTGTGGCGCGGGCGTGAATCTTGTCGTCCACCAGGTGATGCAGTTTGAGCAGGTACATGTAGCCCGCGGTGCTCTTCTGATGGAACGGCTCGCCAGTGCGGCCATCGTGCAACTGCACCTTGCCGCCTGAGGGAATCATCGCCAGCAGTTCGCGCGCATCGCCGGGGTTCTTTCCGGATTCTTCGAACTCGCGAACGCGCTTCTCCACGTGCCCGTTGGCTTCATCGATCGCGGCGAGCACTTCCTTTTCGCTCGCGCCATCGAACACCGGCGTGACAGCCTGGAAACCAAGGACCCGCGCAGCCCATCCCAGATGCGTCTCGAGAATCTGGCCGACGTTCATGCGGCTGGGCACGCCCAGC
>CAMPIL010000320.1 GCA_946886375.1 uncultured Phycisphaerales bacterium | reverse complement strand
GGTTGGGGGGGTTCGGGCGAAATCGCCTGGTTCAGGGCATCATTGGCGCTGCGGTCGGGCTGGGTCGCGGCGGTCTGGGGCGAGTTGGCAGGTTCGCCGGCGGGCCCGCTCCAGATCGCCACTTCAATCGCCACAGGCAATCGGTTGCTTGCCAGACTGTCGAATCTGTTTTGCCAGTTCTGGCCGTCGTAATAGCGAAACCGCACATTGTGAATTGTGCCTGCGATTGGCGTGAAGGGCGGGAGATCATGATCCGACGCACGCACCGGGCCGCGTCGAGCTTGAATGCGTTGAGATTCGGCATCAAAGCGATATTCGGTGAATTGCAGATCGCCGAACGCATCGGGATCGTCTGCGCCACGAATGGCCAGGTTGGCGGCGACGCCGCGGTACAACACGCGCAGCTGGTGGGCATCGCCCCGAATGCCGCTGCCGAGAACCGAATCGCCGACGATGCACGCGGGCAGGTCGGCGTCAAGTTGTTTGATGAGGGCTGCGGCGGCGGTCTGCTGCCTGACGTGCTCCAGCACGCCCTGGCGGGAAGAGAGAATCCCGAACAGGAAGCCGTACATCGTGCCCATCAGGGCAAGAATAATCGCGATGGCGATCAGGACTTCAATGAGGGTGAACGCAATTCGCGGCCGCCTGGATATTTGGCGAAGGCCGATCATGGTTCGCCCCCGCTTCCGGCGGAGCCTGCGTCATCGCTCTGCCGCAGTGCGATCAACTGCCGCAGCGTGAACGAGACCGGCGTGGCGGCGCCCGCACCCCCGCCGGATTCGCGTTGGCGTACGGTCAATTCCACCAGCGTGAGCCGCGTGAATTCCGAGCGGCGGCTGTGCAGGTCGAAGACCCAGCGTTCGTCTGAGTCGGCCGCGTTGCCGCTTCGCAAATCCGCAAGCGAGATCAGCCCCGCTTCAAGTTCCGCAAGTTTCGATGACGCCAGGTCGATGGCTTCCTGCCGGGAGCGAAGTCGATCCAGCGAATCGAACACCGACTGCATGGCGGCGAGCGTGAACGCCGCCGCCCCGCCGAACAACGCGACCGAAAGCAATACTTCAAACAGGACGGCGCCGCGGTGAAGTTCCCGGCGAAAGTTGGAGCGGCAGCACCACATCAGTCATCCACATCAACCGGTGCGTTTGCGGGCGTTGATCGCTGATCCGCAGCGGACCATCGCTTCGGTGAATCGCTACGCACCGGCGATGCATCGGCTGGATTCATCGCCGACGACGCCGGCTCGCCCAAGTCGGCGAGGCGCTCAAAAAACGGCACGCCGCTCCAGGGATTGATCGTGAACACGCCCAATCGGCCCTTGTCATCGTTGATCCACACCTTGTCGCCAAGCAGCGCTGATCCATCGGGCATGAAGACCGCCAGCCGCACCGACTGCCCCTTGCCGAGGTCTTCCAGCGTTTCGTACTCACCGGGGAGCAGTTCATCGGAATCGCGATTCTGTGTTTTGTTCGTCAGCGCAGCGGGCGGCCGTGCCGTGAACCGCACCCCACGTCCGATGTAGCGAATAGCCCAGGCTTCGGGAATGATCGACTGGTCGGCTGCGTCGGCGGCGGCTGGATTTGGGTATGAGTTGCCGCCGGATGGCGTTCGAGCCGCGTTTGGTGAAGTCGTCATGCCGGGCAGGAATCCAACGAAAAGCCGGGCCTGCACGCGGGAAGTGTCTGCGCTGAACGTGACTTCGACAGGCGTGCCGGTCGCCTGGGCGTGAGCACGGGCGAGCATCAATTGTTCCTTGGTTTCGTCGGCGGCGGATTCAAACGTGCGCTCGTCAAGCGTGGCGACAAGCGAGGGAAACACCAGCGCACCGATGGCCAGCAACAGCACCAACGCGACCAGCGTTTCCAGAAGCGTCAAACTTCGTTTGGTCATGGGCGTGCCTCTCGTGATTGACTTGAACGATCCGTGCGCTTCAACCCGCACGTTTCAACCCGCACGCGTCAACCCCCGGCGGCGGGGCTGGCTGATTCACCCGCAGGTGGCGCGAACGAATCGTCGCCTTGCGCCGCGAACTCGCCATCGGCCCCCTTGTGGCGATCGTGGTTCGTGATGTCGTCGGCGGTTCCTTCCTGGCCGTCGGGACCCGGCGAGATCAGGTCGTAGAACTGCTCGCCGCGCAGTTGGCCGGGATAGTGGTACACCAGCGCGTGATTCCACTTGTCGTTGACGACATCGGACTCCATGTACGGTCCGCGCCAATTCGTCTGCTGTTCTTCGGGAATGGAATCCTTGCGGTTGAGCGCGGCGAGCCCTTCTTCTTCCGTGGGATACCGGCTCATATCGAGTTTGAACCGCTTCATCGCGCTGTCGATCTGATCGAACTGCACGCGTTGAAGATCGACGTCGGCCTTGTCCTTGGCCGGCAGCAGATTGACCACCACCAGCCCGCCGATGGCCAGCAGAATGGCGATGACGATGAGCACTTCAATGAGCGTGAAGGCGGTGCGGTTGGGATGACGTGTATGCCTGCTTCGCATTGCAAAACCCTCCTTGCCTGCATCGAGTTTCCGCCCACGCCCACGCCCACGAACGCCGATTGCCGCGGCGGCGTCCTGCCGCCACCCCGCTATCGCAACCGCCGGGGCACCCAAGGGCCACATCGTACCGGCAATCACCTCGATCGCCAGCGTTTTTTTGCTTCAACCCGAGAGCGATGAACTCATCCGCATCATCGGCACGATCAACGCGACAAATATAAAGAACACCGCACCGCCCAGGACCAGCAAGAGAGCCGGTTCCATCAACCGCACAAACACCGTCAACATGCGGTCTACGCGCTTTTCGATCGTGTCCGCGATCGTGATGAGCACCTGCGGCAGGTTGTTGGCCGATTCACCGACGCTGATCATTTCAATGACGTCATCGGCGAACAGCCGGCTGTCGGCCAGCGGGCGGGCCAGCGTCTCGCCGCTGCGCACCGCGTCGGCGGCGCGATCAATCGCCTCGGCGAGCAGGATAGAGCCTGCGGCGTCGCGGCTGATTTGGATTGCCGAGAGCATGGGGATGCCGTTCTCCAGCAGCGTGCCCAGAATCCTCGTGAAGCGGCCCACGGCAAGGGCCGACAGCAAGGGACCCAGTGCAGGCACACGCAGTTGCCAAACCGCAATCAGCCTGCGGACGCGGGCGTTGTGGATCAATCTCCACATCGCAAATGCCGCGACGGCAAAGCCGATGATCGCCCACATCCAGTACGTCGAAACCGCGTCTGAAGCCGCAAGCAGCGCCTTGGTCGGCCAGGGGATTTCGATGCGGGTGTAGAAATCGCGGAACTTCGGCACGATGCCGACCAACGCGATCACGATCACTGCGATCATGAAGCCCAACAGCAGCACGGGGTAAATGAGGTTGCCGATGACCTTGCCGTGCAATTCGGCCTGCTGTTCGAGAAAACTTCCCATGCGAAGGAACACCGCTTCGAGGAAGCCGCCGCGTTCGCCGGCTCTCACCATCGCGATCTGCACCGGCGGGAAGACGTCGGCGTGGGCGGCCATTGCATCGGCCAGCCGTGAACCATGTGAGACATCTTCTGCGACCGCCGCCATGACCGCTGCCAGTCGTGGGTTGGACTTGCTGCGGCCGAGCAATCGCAATCCGCGCAGCAGCGGCACGCCCGCATGCAGCAGATCGCCGAGTTGCCGGTATGCGGTGGCCAGTTGCCGGGCCGAGACTCGCCGCTGCACGTGCGGCTGTTCCCGCACTGGCGTCACCTGCACGGGGGCCAGTTGCCGAGCGTGCAGGTCGGCCAGCGCGGCGGCGGCTGTGGTCGCGGCCAGTTTGCCTTCGATCTTTCGTCCCTGCGCATCGCGTGCGATGTAGGAGAATGTCGCCATCAGTTCGTGCAATTGTATTGATGACGACTGCCGATCCAAGCCTTTTCATCTCACGATGCGGCGTCTGACTTGCCTTGCCCGATCGTGCTGGCAACCGCTGCGGCGGCCTGCGCTCCCATGCAAATCGCCTCGCCGCAGTTGGGCACATCGCACACCGCCGCCACTTCAAATCCGCGGCGGTCCAGCGCCATTCGCAGCAAATCTTCGGCGGCAAGGGTCGGACGGCCGGCGCGGCGGCTGAGGGTGAAATCAATTCCCCCCACGCCATGGAAACCCCGATAC
>CAMPIL010000319.1 GCA_946886375.1 uncultured Phycisphaerales bacterium | reverse complement strand
CTTCCTGTCCATCGCCGGAGAACGCCCCCGCGTAGATCGCGCCGATGGTGAAGCCGCGCACCTTGAGCGATTCCATCTGCTTCCATTCCGGAGGCGGCAGCGCGGCGTCGTCGGCGGATTTCTGTGGCGCAGGGCGTCCGAGCACCACAAGCCGGCCGTTTTCCTTGTCGGCCGCCACGATGCGTACGTTTTTCCCAGCACTGCCGCCGTTGGTGCCCAGCAGCGCGACCGAAACAAGTTTTGCGCTACTGTCGCTGGCGTTGATCTGACGCACGACCTGCCAGCCGGGGCTTACGCCCGCAGCGGGACTGCTTTCATACCGCACGGCACGCACGTAATTCTTGTCGGCGATCAACAGTTCGGGGTTGCCGTTGCCGTCAATGTCCATCACTTCGGTGTTCAGGGAATTCGCCGCCTGCACCAATCCGAATTGCCCCATGTCCTTGGATTCAAGAACCTTGAAGCCCTCATCCGTTGAGCGCAGCATGGTCATGGGCTTGTCGCGCGTGAACAGCAGCAGGTCGGTCTTGCCGTCCTGATCGGCGTCGAGCGCGACGATGGTGTCGGGCGAGCGGCTGGCCGACCCGAGCGAGATCGTCTGCTTCTCGCCTTTCATGTCGATGAGATAGAGCATGTAATCGCGGCCGGACTTCGCCACCACCGCCACGTGCGGGCCGTTCTCCAACTTGACCAGGTTCATGGCCACCGGCGTGTTGCCGTCGGGAATGTTCAGCGGCTTGGGGAAATCCACGCCGCCTGCGTTGGCATCGGACCGGCCGACGACGCCTTCCTTTTGAGAGAGGACGAAAATCTCGGCGTGCGCATCGTCATCGGAATTGCCCGCAGCGACGAAATCAAGATCGGAGAGGCTTGGATACGACTCGCCGGGTTGAAGGCCTTTGCCCTTCACCTGTCGATAGACGACCACGGCGTTGGCTTCGGTGTCGGTAGCGATGAGATCGAGCAGGCCGTCGCCATCCACATCGGCGACGGCGGTGTCGCGTTTGCGGTTGCTGGCGTCGGTGAAACTGAACACGCTGAGCGCTGCGTCGCGATCGCCGGAGCCTTCGATCGCCTCGCTGGTCAATTCGTACAGCACGATGCGCTTGGAAGCACGCTCGATGACGGCGATGCGTGCGGCATCTTCGCCAGGCAATTGCACGGGTTCAAACTCGCGCAGGGCCGGCATTTCGAAGCGCACCTGCGGGCCGATCTTGCCTTTGCCGCCTTCGATTGAACCCAACCACAATCGCACGGGCGCGGGATCTTCAGGAATGATGCCGGCGATGTCCAGTCGTCCGTCGCCGTTGAAGTCCTTGATGCTCAGCGCGACGATTGGCGCGCCGGCCGCCAATTCCACGGCCGTGTCAAGGCTGCTGCCATTCATTGGCCAGATGCTGATTTTGCCCGCGACCAGGCTGACGAGTTCCGGCGCGCTGTCGCCGATGAGGTCCGCGACTTCCAGCGCGTTGCGGTTCGCGCCGAGGTTCTTGACGGAGTGTTTGCGTGCGATCTGGAAAACGCCCGGCGAGGATTGCCGCAGGAAAACAATTTCCGCCGGCACGCCGCCGTAGATCAGGTCAATGGTTCCGTCCTTGTCAAAGTCATACGGCAGGACCGCCGCGACACGATGCGTGACGGAGACGAACTCGCGCCGAAAGCGCCAGTGCTCGGGAAACTCGTTGGCGCGTGTGGGCACCACGACTTCGTCATCCGGGCTGGCGTCCTTCTTCTGATAGTGAATTTCAATGCGGCTGGCGAAATTGTTGACGGCGATGAGGTCCTTCAGGCCGTCGCCATTCATGTCCGCGACCAGCACCGGGCCGGCGCCCTTGTCGATTTTCACGACTTCAAGCCCGTCAAACCCGAAGAAATCCGCCAACGACGGCTCGTCGGCCAGCGCGGGGCGGGCCAGAAGAGCGAGCAAACAAACGGCAAGAACCGGCCGTACCAAGCGTGGCATATCGCACTCCTTACAAGACTTTCATCGATTGGATTTTTCGTTCTCTTGACGCCCGGCCGCTGTGAGTGGTGGGCTTTCCAGGGGCATCCTATACTGAACCCCGTTCTTTGAACCGATATTGAGGTCACAATGTTGCGACGCATCATCGTCACGGTCCTGCCAGTATTACTCGCCTCCGCCGGATTGGTTCACTCGACGATGGGCGACACCATTCGGCTCAAGAGCGGCCGGACGCTGGAGGGCAAGGTTCTCAAGGAGAACGAAAAGGCGGTGTGGCTTGACGTGGGGCCGCGCGTGCTGGAGTTCAGCATGGACGATGTGGATGCGGTGGAACTCATCGACGCCGCCGGCCCGGTGGAGGTCGCGTCTGATTCGCTGTTTCACACCGCGTCCAACCTGCGCGAAATGAATCCCAAGGAACAGGCCCGGATCGTCGGCCCTGCGGTCATCAAGGTCTCCACCCCCAGCGGGCTGGGTTCCGGAGTGATCATCAACGATGAAGGTTACGCCATCACCAACGCGCACGTGGTGCAGGGCGAAACCAACCTGCGGGCCACCGTGTGGTTTCCACAGACCGATGGCACGCTCAAACGAGTGGTGATCGAAGACGTGCAGATTATCGCTGTGAACAATCACATCGATCTGGCATTGCTGAAGATCAAGCATCCCGACGACCAGAATTTCATCTTCGCGCCGCTGGAGATGGAGCAGAAACTCGACATCGGCCAGACGGTGTTCGCCATCGGCAACCCGCTGGGGCTGGAGCGCACGCTGAGCCAAGGCGTCATCTCCACCACGCAGCGCACCTTTGACGGGCTCGCGTACATTCAGACTGACGCGGCGATCAATCCCGGCAACTCCGGCGGGCCGCTGTTCAATACGCGCGGCGAAGTCATCGGCATCACCAACATGGGCATTCTCGGCGGCGAGGCGCTTGGCTTTGCCATCCCTTCGCGATACGTGAAGGATTTCATCCGCAATCGCGAAGCGTTCGCCTTCGACAAGGACAATCCCAACTCCGGTTACAACTACGAGAAGCCCCCGCCGCGGCGGACGTTTGAAACCGCCCCGCAGTTGAGCGACGGGTCCGCCGAATCCGGCCGCTGATCCAGCGCCGATCATTTTCACCATCAACACAATCATCCTGCATGCAAGGGTTCACCTCCATGTTCACCAAATCCCTCGCCGTCGCCCTGATCATGACCGCCTTGTGCGCGCCGATTGCGACGGCGCAGACCCCCATAGAACGGCTTGCGCCCGAGAACGCGGTGCTGGTGGTCGGCTCGCGGAACTTTCAGACCTTGGCGGACCATTTCAAGGCGACCCCGCTGTGGACGCTGTGGAACGATCCGTCCATGGTCAAACTTCGCGCTGACGCCATGAAGCAGTTCGATGAAGAGATGACCAAGATGTTCGAGGACCTGGGCGTGGAAAAGGATTCAATGGTCGCGCCGACTGGCGCGGTCGGCTTCGCAGTGTTCACCGCGCCCGACGACATGGGCGTTCCCAAGCCCGCGTTTCTCGCCACGGCCGACTACGGCAGCCCGGAAAACGTCGAAAAGATCGATGCGCTGATTCAAGCCGCGCTGGCTCGTGGTGAAAAGGAAGGCGACCTCGAGTTTGAACACAAGGACGTTGACGGCCGCAAACTCTACACCGTCGATTTCTCGAAAATGCAGGCCAAGGCCCAGGCCGCCGAGGCTGATGAGGACATGGAAGACATGGATGACATGCCCATGCCGCAGCCTTCAGAAATGATGAAGAACATGACGAAGGTTCACTTCGTGCGCGATGGCAACGTGATGATGTTCGCCACCGATATGAACGCGATGAGCGATGCGATGGAGCTGAACCAGGGCAAGGGCCAGCCCGGCGGTCGCGCGGCTGATCGGCCCGAGTTCCAGGCCGCCATGAGCAAACTGGGTGAAGCCGATTTTTATGGCGTGCTGCTGACGCGCGACATTCTGGAAATCGCCGGCGATGAAATGGGCATGGCCCAGATGATGCGGCCCTCGCTGCGGGCGCTGGTGGGCGAAGGCTTCGAGGTCGTGGCGGTGATCACGCAGCCAGACCGTCCCGTGGGGCGATCGCGCTCCACTCTGGCCGCACCCCCGGTGAAGGAATGCGCTGCGGCGGAAGGGATCCCGGTAGTGCAACCCGAGAA
>CAMPIL010000318.1 GCA_946886375.1 uncultured Phycisphaerales bacterium | reverse complement strand
GCGCATGTAGAACGCCTTGATTTCCTTGGGATAGTTCATCACCACGACGGGTCGGCCGACCAACTCTTCGGTGAGATAGCGTTCGTGCTCTGACTGCAGATCGGTCCCCCACTTCACCGGGAACTCGAACTTCTTGCCCTTCGCAGCGGCGGTTTCCAGCGCCTTGACCGCGTCGCCATAGTTCATGCGCTCGAAACTGGAATTGACGAACATTTCCAGACGATTGATGCACTCTTTGTCGATGTGCTGCGCGAAAAAGGCCATGTCGTCCGGCCGCTCGTTGAGCAGCGCGCGGAAAATGTACTTGAGAAAATCCTCCGCAAGGTCGGCGTCGGCGTTCAAGTCGGCAAACGCGATCTCCGGCTCGATCATCCAGAATTCCGCCAGGTGCCGCGACGTGTTGGAGTTCTCGGCGCGAAACGTCGGCCCGAAGGTGTACACGTTGCTCAGCGCCAGGCAATACGTCTCCACGTTCAACTGGCCTGAAACGGTAAGAAACGATTCCTTGCCGAAGAAATCCTGGCTGAAATCAATCTCACCGCTGTGGGCTGCTTGCGGCTGAGCCTGGCTCACATCGTGTTGCTGTTTCCGCGGCAAATTCATCAAATCCAGCGTGGAAACGCGGAACATTTCGCCCGCACCTTCGCAGTCACTGGCGGTGATGATCGGCGTGTGAATCCAATGGAAGCCGCGCTCGTGGAAGAATCGATGCACCGCCATCGCGAGCGTGTGGCGAACGCGCGCGATCGCGCCGAAGGTATTGGTGCGCGGCCGAAGGTGCGCCACCTCGCGCAGATATTCAAACGTGTGCCGCTTGGCGGACACGGGGTAAGTGTCGGGATCATCCACCCAGCCCACGACCTGGATCGACTTGGCCTGGATTTCGACGGATTGTCCTTTGCCTTGCGATGGCGCAAGCGTGCCTTGGACTACTACCGAGCAGCCGGTGGTCAATCGAAGGACATCGCTTTCGTAGTTTGGCAGCGACTTGTCAACGACGACTTGGATTGCGTCGAAGCACGAGCCGTCATGCACGTTGATGAACGAGAGCCCGCCGCCGGCCTTGGAATCGCGCCGCGTGCGGACCCACCCCTTGATGGTGACGTCGGAGCCGATGTGCGCACCGTTTGACGTGGGCGCACCGGCTGCTTCGGGAGCAGCGGTTCGAGACGTGGCCCGCAGTGCATCGGCAACTCTCACATGTGACATCGATCCATCCATCCTTTCTGGCATTTGTCTTGGGAAAATCGAAGTGTAGCCGGATGACCGCCAACTCTCCGCGCCCATGAACGTGATGGCTGGTCCCGGCCCGGCGAACGGAGGATCACCTGCCAATTTGGCGGGCAAGCAATCACCCCCGCCCAGCCCTGACAGCATGCCAAGTCACTCGACACGAAGGCCAGCCATCATAAACCATGGCCAGGCAAGGCTTTACAGCAAGTGGCTAATCCAAGACTGCGGCACGGCGGTTGCGTCTGTTGGCAGGGAGATTCCCCATTCACGATGTTTCCTCGCACTGGCCAATCCGCGTCCGCTTCCACCGGTTCCCCCCGGCTGAACCTGCTTTTGTCCTGTGCGGCTTGGCGGCGCGATGACCCGCTGGACCACCTGCCCCCGCTGCTTTCGCCTCTTGGCATTCAGAGTCTTAAGGCCGGTTCGGGCGAGGAAGCCGCCGAGGTGATCCGGAATTACACCGTTCATATCGCGGTAGTGGACCTTTCCATTCCGCTGCAGCGACCGACCAATGCCGCTGCGGCATCGCAGTCGGCGGAAGCGGGGCCGCGCGTGCTGCAATTGCTTCGCCGACTGGAATCGCCCCCGCCTACCGTGGTAGTGCGTCCGCCGCAGCCGGCCACGCGCGAAAGCGCACGCAGCCTCACACAGGCGCTGCGCGATGGCGCCTTCGCGGTGGTCGATCAGCCCGTGCGGCTGGAATCCATGCTTGAAGTTCTCCGGCGAATTCTTCGCCGCCATTACGCAGACGGCTGGCCGGCGGGATGACGCATAGACGCACAAAGTGGTCAGTGATCAGTTGTCAGGGATCAATGACCACGACGTTTGGCCACTGACAACTGACGACTCACTACTGATCACTGACCACTTTTTCCTCAGGAGACCTCACCCCATGAACGTTCGACCACTCGGCGACAAACTTCTCGTCAAGCGTGCCGAAGCGCAGTCCAAGACCGCTTCAGGCATTTACCTTCCGGAAACCGCCAAGGACAAACCCAAGGAAGGCAAGATCATCGCGCTGGGCAGCGGCCACCTGAACAAGGACACCGGCAAGTACATCCCCTTCACCGTCAAGAAGGGCGATCGCGTGATCTTCAACTCCTACGCCGGCACCGAAGTCAAGATCAACGATGAGGAACTGCTCATCATGACCGAGGACGACATTCTTGGAGTCATCGAAAAAGACTAAGTCCACCGGAAAGCCCCTGGCGTGCACGTCATGGGCTTTCATCCGACGCACGCAAAGGAACCACATGGAACGCGGACCGCTGTTCAAGATTCTCCATGACATGAAGGGCACCTCCAAGGAACTGGATTTGCTCATGCTCGGCGAGGCCCAGCCCGTCGAGATCAACAACGTCGTGGACGTTGAAGAACTCCACAGTTCTCATGGCTTGAAGATCACCACCAAGCAGAATTACATCTGGCTTGACGCTAGCCACGTCTCCGCCTGCTATCAGGCGCGGACCGACCTGGACTGAACACGGCTTCGACCGGACCTTGACCATGAACGCGGACCAACTTCGACAAGCCCTTCGCGAACTCAACGGCGAGCGCAAACTCGTGCTCGTGTTCGCCGACGTGCACTCGCCGGTCGCTGGCGTCGCCAATGTCGAGGTGAAGAACGCGATGCTCATTCCCGACGAGGCGGATCACCTGGTCAAGGTCACTGACGGACGCAGCATTTACATCATCGACGCCGAGCGGGTGGCCTTCATGTCCATCACATAGGCGATTTCGCGAACCAAACAGCACACGCAACATTCTTCGAAGAAGGAATTCACACCATGGCAGCCAAGCAGATCGCATATGACGTTGACGCCCGCGAGCGCATGCTCCGCGGCATTCAGAAACTTGCCCGCGCGGTCAAGATCACCCTCGGCCCCTCCGGCCGCGTGGTCATCCTCGAAAAATCCTTCGGTGCGCCCACCGTCACCAAGGACGGCGTGACTGTCGCCAAGGAAATCGAACTCGAAGATCCCTACGAGAACATGGGCGCACAGATGGTGAAGGAAGTCGCGCAGAAGGCGTCCAAGGACGCAGGCGACGGCACCACCACCGCCACCATCTACGCCGAGGCCGTGTTCACCGAAGGCCTGAAGAACATCACCGCCGGCGCGAACGCCAACCAGGTGCGCACCGGCATCGAGAAGGCCGTGGAAACCGTCATCGACGAATTGAAATCGATGTCCAAGCCCATCAAGTCATCCACCGAGATCGCGCAGGTCGGCACGTGCGCGGCCAACCAGGATGCCACCATCGGCAAAATCATCGCCGAGGCGATGGACAAGGTCGGCAAAGACGGCGTGATCACCGTGGAAGAAGGCAAGTCCCTTGAAACCACCGTTGAACTGGTGGAAGGCATGCAGTTCGACAAGGGTTATCTCAGCCCGCACTTTGTCACCAACCCCGCGACGATGGAAGCGGTGCTTGAGGACGCCTACATCCTCGTGCATGAGAAGAAGATTTCCAGCGCCAAGGACATGCTGCCCCTGCTCGGCAAGATCGCCGAGGCCGGCAAGAGCCTGCTCATCATCGCCGAAGATATTGAAGGCGAAGCGCTGGCGACGCTGGTGGTGAACAAGTTGCGTGGCGTGCTGAAGGTGGCGGCGGTGAAGGCGCCGGGCTTCGGCGATCGCCGCAAGGAGATGCTGCAGGACATTGCGATCCTCACCGGCGGCAAGCCGATCATGGAGGAACTGGGCATCACGCTCGAGAACGTGACGCTGGCCGACCTCGGCCGTGCAAAGAAAATCACCGTGGACAAGGACAACACCACGATTGTTGAAGGCGCCGGCTCCACCAAGGAGATCAAGGCCCGCATCGAGCAGATCAAGGCCCAGATCGAAAACACCACCAGCGAGTATGACCAGGAGAAGCTGCAGGAGCGTCTGGCGAAACTCGCAGGCGGCGTGGCGC
>CAMPIL010000317.1 GCA_946886375.1 uncultured Phycisphaerales bacterium | reverse complement strand
TGCTCGTCTTGCGCAAGGCCGGTCAGGTCGACATCGTGGTCACCAAGTAAGCGCTGCGAGCAGGCGTCGGGGTGCATCCAAGCCATTTGAACAGGCGGGCCAGAAACTCACGGCCATCCCAGTCCAGCGGGCTTTGCCTGGGATACTCAAACGAATTATTCGCAGCGGTGACCGCGCCCGGCAGCGTCGTGCAGGCGCGCTGGAATCCCGCCTGGCGCACGAGATTCACCGTCTGCGCATCGAAATCCTGCGCGGTGCCGAACGGATATGCAAAACTGGTGACGGGCTTGTTGATCGCTTCCTCCAGCCACGTTTTGCTGGTGATGATCTCCGCGCGCTGTCGTTCGATGCTCGTTGCTGCAAGCGATGGATGCGTGACGGTGTGCGCGCCGATTTCGATGTACGGGCTGCGCGACAGTTGCCGCAGTTGCTCGATCGTCAAGGGCCGGTGCGTGCGCCGGCCGGCCTCGGCGACGCCCGCCCATCGCCGCAGCGCATCCATCGCCCATTGGCATTCAGCAGGCGAACTGGATTGCATCAATTCGCGAAGGCGCAGGAGCAACGCGTGCCGCTGCGTCGGCCGCACATCGTGCCAGGCGCGCCAATGACGATGCCGCCACATCTCCCATGCGCTGCGTTGGACCGCATCACGGAGTTTCCAGCGATGCGTCTCGCCGGCCATCTTCAGTTCAAACTCCGCAGGCAATCTCGGCGCGCGCAGCAGAATCCGCTCCAGATCGTCCCACCAATACTCGCGATGCGATCCGACAAACCCCGTTGCGACAAAGATCGTTGCGTGAATGCGATATCGCTCAAGAATCGGCAACGCGTGCAGCAAATTGTCTGCGTAGCCATCATCGAACGTCACCACAACAGGCCTGCGCGTGCCGTCGCCAACCGTCGCGCTCGCCAGTTCATCAAGCCGGATTGGATTGGTGTGGGTGCGCAGCACCGCCATGTGCTCCGCAAACTGCCGCGGAGCGACGCGCAACCCCCACGGATCGGCCCCGATGCGCGACACCGAGTGATACATCAATATCACCGCTGAGCCATCCCGCTCGCACTGCGGCCAGGCCGGAACACGCCAGAATCTCATCGGTGATCGCAATCGCATGGGTCAACAACAGGGCCGCAATCAACTATTCTCACACGCCCTCACCGTCACGCCATCTGGTGGAATTCGTATTTTCGGTTGAATTTCCCGCTTGAACGAAGTCATCGCAGGCCCTGCCGCGCCCGCGCATCGCTGTACAATGCGGCCTTCACCATTCACTTCCGCGGGCCACGCAATGCCTGATTTCAAGCCTCTTTTGACGCTCACCCTGACGATCATCGCCCTGTTGGTGATCTCAAGCCGTGCGCTGGCCCATCCGCCCGTGCAGACATCCGCAGCGGTCGATGTGACTGCCACAGGCGAAATCACCATCACCATCGATCACGATGCCCTCGCTTTCGCGCTGAACGAAACTTCAGCGCGTGTTGATGACTTGCGGATGTATCAACTGCTCGATGGGCCCGAGCAGGACCTCGTTGCGTTGTTCGCGCAAGGCCGCGAGCGATTCCGCAGCGAATTCCAGCTGCTTATCGATGGCAAGGAACTTCCATTCGAGATCGCCGCAGCGCCTGATGAACACAGTCTCAGCCAGTGGAAAGAGCAGCACCCGCAGCGACTCCTGCCCTGCCGCATCGATTTCATCATCAAGGCCAAACTGCCTGCCGGCGCGGAAATTCTTTCGTTGCGCTTCCCGCACCTTTTCGCCAAGGTGATCCTCATTGTGCGCAAGCCCAGCGGCTCCGAGCGCACCTACATCGTTTCGCAAGGCGAGCCTTCACCTGAGATCAATCTTGTTGGCGATGACGCCGCCAACTTCCTCGAAGTCGCGTGGCAGTATGTCGTCCTGGGCTACACGCACATCATTCCCGAAGGCGCGGATCACTGTCTCTTCGTGCTTGGATTGTTTCTGCTCACGCCGCGCATCAAGCCCGTGCTCTGGCAGATCACCGCGTTCACCGCAGCCCACACCGTCACGCTCACGCTCACATCGCTGGGTTACATCGGCCTGCCTGCGCAGGTCGTCGAGCCCATCATCGCTGCATCCATCGCGTTCATCGGCATCGAAAATCTTCTCACCAGAAAAGTCCACAACTGGCGATTGATCATCGCGTTCATCTTCGGCCTGGTGCACGGCATGGGCATCGCAGGCGCATTCAACGAAGCAGGCTTCCCGTCAGGCCAACTCGTCACCAGCCTCGCAGCGTTCACCATCGGCGTCGAAGCAGGCCACATCACCGTGCTGATCGCTGCGTTCCTCACGCTCGGCTGGTTCCGAAACAAACCGTGGTACCGCAAGCGCATCGCGATCCCGCTTTCGATGGTGATCGTCGTCTTCGCAATGATGTGGGTGATCCAGCGGCTGCCGATGTGAACCGCAAAGTGCGCTGATGCCTGCGGCGTCGTTATTTCGTCAAGAGTGCGGTTATCACCGAAACGGCGACGCGGCGGACGATTCATGGAGTCTCGGAGAAGATTTCCTGTGCTCCATGGAAGTGTCATGGAGCACCATGAAGGAGTGATGGAACTCCGGGAAAGTTTTCTGGAGTTCCAGGAAAGTGTCATGAAGCTCCGGGGACGGTATATGGAGCTCAAGGGACCGCAGATGGAGCACGGGAAAAGATTTCTGGAGCTAAGGAATTCTTTCCTGATGCTCGGGAAAACTTTCCCGGAGCTCAGGAAATGTTTCACAGCGCTTCAGAAATCGTTCCCGGAACGTCCGAAAACGGGCCCGGAACGCGAGCAATGCTTCGCGCTACGCCAGAATCCGGCGCGGTGGTGCAGGAACTGGACGCGGAGCGCGAAATGGCCGGCTTGATGACCAATCAACCGGTCCTGGATCGCTGATCGCGTGAGTTCGCAACGAGATAGGCCGTGGTCCGCGATCATTTGATCGCGCCACTTCCCAACGAAGTGGGCGGTTGTCCGCGATCATCTCCGATAATCTGATACTCCCCCTAATCCTGCGGCAGATAACGCCCCTGGACGTGTGGAATCACGCCAACCGGCGCGCGTTTGGCTGTGCGCAACGCGCGTTTGGAACGGCCAAACGCGCGTTTGGAACAAGCAAACGCGCGTGGGCTTGGTCCGCACGCGCGTGGGCTTCGGCCATTCGCGCGTGTGGGACTTCCCCACGCGCGTGCGGCGCATCCGCACGCGCGAATGCCCGAACCGCACGCGCGTTTGCCGCGTCCATTCTTCGGTTGCGCACAGGCAAACGCGCGAGAGATCGGGCGGCGGCCACGGTTTCAGCGGCATAATGGCGAGCACCGCATGACAATGCGGCGCCGGGGAAATAGGGACAGTTGGGCTGTCGAAAAACTCAGTTCAACGCACGACGAGGTCGCAACCATGGTCGTTATTGAATGTGTGCGGTGGCCTCAAAGCGGGTGACCGGATTCGAACCGGCGACATTCAGCTTGGGAAGCTGACGCTCTACCAACTGAGCTACACCCGCACGCGATCAACCGATCGATCCTTCTTCCATCCATTCCATCCACCATTCCACGCATCAATCAACTCAGCAATTCAGTCTGATCTCATCCTAGGCCACTGTCAAATTCGCAGGCCCTCGTACATCTGGATCGCTTGGTGGGCGATCACCGGCCACGTGTAGCGCGTCTTCACCAATTCGCGGCCGGCTGCCCCCATTTTCGTTCTGCGCGCGGCGTCGCTGAGCATGCGGTCCAACGCGTCGGCGACGGCGCGGGCGTTGAGCGCGACCACTTCTCCCGCGCCTGCGGTTGCGATTTCAGGGAAGTGACAGTTTTCGGAGATGACCACGGGAGTGCCGCACGCGATGGATTCGGTGATCGCCATGCTGAAACCTTCCTGACGACTGGGCAGACAGAAGCACGCGGCATCGACCATGGCGGCGTACTTGTCCCGGCCGTAGATGGAGCCGACGATGTGCACGCGATCGGTGAGTTTGGCGTTGGCGATGCGCGATTCGAGATCGGCCTTGGCGCCGTCATCGGGGCCTGCAACGACCAGATGCGCGCTTGGGTGCTTGGCAGCGACAAGCGCGAAGGCGTCTGCGAGATAGTCCAGACCTTTTTTGTAGTGCAGGCGACTGAGGAAGAGGATGTAAGGATGGCCGCCC
>CAMPIL010000316.1 GCA_946886375.1 uncultured Phycisphaerales bacterium | reverse complement strand
CTCCACAAACGCCTGCTCGTCGATGAATCCGTTGACGCGCACGCGAATCTCGACCACTTGCGAGGCCTGCGTCACGCCCAGAAATTGCGGCTCAATGGGCACGTTCTGCAGCCGAACTTCCATCACCAAAACGTCGAGCGCCGGCGGTGGCGCGGCTTCAACCGCCGAAGGCGCATGCTCGCGCGAAACCCAGTACACGAATCCCCAAATCGCTAGTCCCAAAATAAACGCGATCACCACCAGGCGCGCGATGAGGCGAACCGGCGAGCGAGACGTCGAGTCATTCGCATCGCGTTCGGGCATGGGCCAAGTCCTGCCGCCCGCTGCACAGTGGGCGATGTCAAGCGTACGCACTCACATGGATGCCTCGCCCGTCCGCTGCAATACTGGAACGCGCGCCAGGCATTCCATGGCGGAAACCAGGAAACCAGGGGTGACCGGTCGGCAATGGGCGAAAAAATGGCACATGAACTCGGCTTGCGAAACAACCTGGAGCCTATCCCGAAACCCACTGATCACGGCAGAACTTGACCTTTTGGCTCTGCGATTTCTGCGTCCTTGCGGAGAAATCTCGTTTCCACGTTTAGGGTTACGTTCTAGTATCCGTATTGGACAGGCCTGTTTGCGGGGGGTATAGGTATATATGGATTGGCGTGGTTTAGGCTCAATCGCGTTGGCAGCCGACGTTGCCGAAAGCGGGCACAACAACGCGTGGGCAGAATACGCACGCCTCGCCGGAGCTATGGCGACATGAACGGCAATCCCATCCTTGAGCGCGTGCCCGACATGTTCTGCGTCGCGGACATGAAGGGCTACTTCACCGCTGTGAATTCGCGCTTCTCGCAGACGGTGGGGCACAGCGAAATGGAACTGCTGAGCCGGCCGTTCGTCGAATTCGTGCATCCAGAAGACCAGGCGCGAACGGTGATTGAGTTTGAACGGCTCAAGGCGGGGTTCGACACCATCCGCTTTGTGAATCGCTACCGCTGCGCTGACGGCTCATTCAAGTGGATCGCATGGTCCTGCCGCGCGCCTTCGCCCGGCGAACCGTCCATCTACGCTGCGGCCCGCGACATCACCCAAGAGCGGCTGGAGTATGAATCGATCCGCGCTGACCAGCACCTGCGGCAGTTGCTCTTGCGCGAAATCAACCATCGAGCGCGAAACAATTTCTCCGCGCTGCTCGGGCTCATTCAGTTGTCACGCAGGGCCTACGCCAGCGTCGATGAATTCGCCGACGCCGTTCGGCAGCGCGTGGAAGCGATGGCCAGCGTGCACGAGTTGCTCTCGCAGAACTCCTACGTCTCGGTGCCGCTGGACCAATTGCTCTACGAACTGATTCCACCTTCGATGGCCAGGCAGTTCGTCATCGTGGGCCCGCGCGTGGATGTCGCGCCGCGGCAGGTGAACGCCATCGGCATGATCATCAACGAATTGATTCACAACAGTCTCAAGCACGGATCACTGTCCAGTTCGGTGGGGACGGTCGATGTGAGTTGGGCCCAGCGCGACAGCCGAAACGGCGGCATTGAACTGGATTTTCGATGGTGTGAATCCGGCGGGCCCGAGATCGCCGACCCTCATCCCCGCCCTCATCTTGGGACGGGTTTGATCGAGGGGCTGGTGCACTGCGAGTTGCGCGGCATCGTGAATCTCGCTTTCCCCGCCAGCGGCGCCGTGCATCACATCCGGTTCTGGCTCGATGTGCCTGATCTTCAGCCCGCCGACCAATTGCGACTGGCGCAGTAGCCCGGGCGCGACGACGCGCAATCCCGCCATCAAAACAATTCGCTCTCCGCGCGCGGGCCGGGGAGGCGTAGCCTCCCGGCTGTTGCGGTGCGTGTGTTGTGATTCGAAAAACCGAACTCGCCCTGCGCTCGAGTTACATCGCCTTGGCGTAGCGCAATTCGACTTCCGTCCAGTTCACGATCTCCCACCATGCTGAGAGGTAGTCGCCGCGCCGGTTCTGGTATTTCAAGTAGTAGGCGTGCTCCCACACGTCCACGCCAAGAATCGGCTCGCATGGCGTATCGACCAGGCCCGTCATCAACGGATTGTCCTGGTTGGGCGTCGAGGTGATGAGCAGTTTGCCGTTGGCCAGGCCCAGCCACGCCCAGCCGGAGCCGAAGCGTTTCAGGCCGGCGTCGTTCAACTGCTTCTTGAATTCATCGAATGAACCAAATGCCTTGTCGATGGCTTCGTTAAGCGGACCGGTGGGCTTGGCCCCGCCGCCGCCGGACGTTCCGCGCGGCGCCATGATGGTCCAGAACATGCTGTGGTTGTAATGACCGCCGCCGTTGTTGCGAACCGCGGTGCGAATGTCCTGCGGAACCTTCTGGATGTCGCGGCACAATTCATCGATCGGCATGTTTTCCAGATCAGGCTTGCCCTTGACGGCGTTATTCAGGTTCGTCACGTAGGCCCCGTGGTGCTTGTCGTGGTGAATCTCCATGGTCTTGGCGTCGATGACGGGTTCCAGCGCATCGAACTTGTACGGCAGGTCGGGCAGGGTGAAGGCCATGGAAGAGAGTTCCTCAGGCAAGGGGAAAGGGCGAGAATGAGGCGGAACGCGGCAGGACGTGCTGCGGCGGTTCATCATCTTGGCATCATCAGCCGGGATCATCAAGCCGGAAAGCGGCAATCGGCATCAGGCATTAGGTGAAGTTGCGGTAAGGTACATCCAAAGCGGCGGGATCAAGACGGCCGATGATGGTGCATGATGTTGCCGCGGTTGCGGATGTGTTAGCATGACCGGCGACCGAGCACCGAACGTCGCCGTTGGAGGACTAGCCGTGCCCGAGCAGAAGAAGCGCGTCATCGTCGAAGGCGTGGATTTTTCGCAGTTGTTTCAGTTTCACCGCATTCTCGGGGCGGCCACAGCCGCGCTGCAGCCTGCGCGGCTGGTGATCGGCCTGTTGATGGTGACCGCGCTGATCACCTTCGGGCGAATCTGGGACGGCGCGGCCCCGCCGACCGTCTCGCCCATGGGCCTCGCCGCAGACCCGTGGCGCGCCGATATGCATGGTTCAGCGCACCAGGCGCGATTGCACAACGCGATGGTTTCGTTCTCGGTGTCCGGGGCGCCGCAGCCCGCGCCGGGCGCGACCAATGAACTGAATACCGCCACCGTCATGCAGGCGATTCAGACCGAATACCAGACGCGCCGGCTTGCGTTGGAATCCGAAGATGCACGCCGTAATCTGGATCAGCAGTACGCGCGCCTCGTGGGCGATCTGAACGAGACTCGACCTCGCGGCGTGTTTGAGGCGACGGTAGATCACGTGCTGGGCGGCTTCAATCAAACGGTGCAGGGAATTTTCAGCCTGGAGTTTGACCGGATCGTCGCGGGGCTCAACGCGCTGATGATCCAGACGCCCACGGCGTTGTGGCGCCATCACCGATGGTTCGCCATCGTGTACGGCCTGTTTGCGGTGCTGGTGTTCGCAATTGGCGGCGGCGCTGTGGCGCGAATCGCGGCGGTGCAGGCGGCGACGCAGAAACACTTGAGCATTCGCGAATCCGTGGATTTCTCGCTGCGCCGATTGCTGGACCTGTTCATTGCCCAGACGCTGCCCCTGATGATTCTGCTGATTCTTTGCGGCGTGGTTGCGGTCATGGGTGTGCTTATGGCCGCGCCGGTTCTGGATGTGATCGGCGGGGCTGTGTACGGAATCGCGCTGGCCCTGGGCTTCCTGATCGCTTTTCTTGCGGTGGGGTACGTGCTTGGTCATCCAATGCTCGTTCCCGCAGTGGCCTGCGAAAGTTGCAGCGGGCCTGATGCGATGCAGCGAGCCTACGCCTACGTCATCACGCGCCCGCTGCACTTGCTGTGGTATTGGATCGTGGGGCTGGTGGGGCTGGCGCTGGGTTTTCTCGCGGTGAGCGTGGTGGCGGCGTTGATGCTGAACGCCACGGCTCTGTTGTACGGCACGCTGGTGTCCAATCCCGCGTTGATTGCCTCGGATGAAATGCTGGAGTTGACCAGGCACACGCCGGCGGTGCCGCTGGATTCCTGGCATCACCGCTGGAGCGCGGGATTGATCGGATTGTGGGAAACACTGGTGCTTTGCCTGGTGGCGGCGTACGTTTTGTCGTATCGCTTCAGCGCATCGGCAATCATCTACCTGCTCATGCGCAAAGCCGCCGACGGCCAGGACC
>CAMPIL010000315.1 GCA_946886375.1 uncultured Phycisphaerales bacterium | reverse complement strand
CTCTGAATCGGTGGACCCTGCGGAGACAACCGGAATGCCCCGGCCGTTCTTGATCGACATCGCACCGCCGCGATTGCTCTCGGCATATCCGGCGATAAACACCGGCACCCCGCCCGCGTTCATGAGGTTCAAAAGCCCGCCTTGCGGCCGCGTGCCTGCCATGAACATTCGCTTGCCCGCCGCGTTGGACAGCGTGAGCATGGCTCCAACGTCCTTCTGCGCGGAAATAGAGCACATCGGCACACCAGTGTGACTGCCAACCTCCACGCGACCGCATCCGTCTGAATCGGCCGTTGTCACAAACGTCATTGCACCACTGGCGTTCGCGACCTGGAGCACACCGCCGCCGCCACCGGCTACTGCGCCGCTGACCACCGGCGTGCCCGCCGCGTTCTTCACGATCACCGAACCGCCCGTTGAGTTTGCAGCAAGATTCAGTCCAGGTTGATCCTTGGCATCGTGCAGATCCAGCCGGCCGCCCTCGGCATCGCCGTAGACACGCAGGCAACGCTGTCCTTGCGTGTTCCAGACAGCCGCTTCACCGCCGTTGTCGGTGGCAAAGGCCCCGAACACGTTGACCCCGGCGGCGTTCCAGAGCGCCAGGTCGCCTCCGCTGGCGTTGCAGGAGGCCCGCATCACGTTCTTGCCATCAGCCGTCCAGATGTCCATCTGTCCGCCATTGGTGGCTGCGGAAGCGGCGAACACCAGGTTGCCCTCGCTGTTGACCACTTCCAGCCGGCGCGTCTGAATCACGTCGGCGATGGGGGCGAAACCTGCCGCGCCGACGCCGCCCACGATCATCAGCCCGAGCATCGCGCTGAGCATGCGATATCGGTGCGCCGACTTGCTGGCGCAAGCCATCTCGCGTTCAAGGGTTGCAAGTCGAAGGTTGAGTGACTCAAGCGTTGTCATGGCGATTCTCAAAATGGCGTTGCGGAGAGGCGCGAAAACGTTTCATGCTCATCGAGCATTCGCGATCTGAATGCTACCCTTTTTTGCGATGGAGACCAAAGCGCACCAGGCTCTCAAGCGGCTGGCGATCGCTTTTCTGCGCGAACGCGGCTGCCGGGCCGTGGCGACCGAGGTTCAGTGCCCGATTTCACGCTATCGCATGGATGTGGCGGGTTATCAGGATCGGCCGCCGTTGGATTCCAGCTTCGCCGCACCGCCGCGGCAGAAGCCTGAACCCCGCACGATCGTGGTGGAATGCAAGCAGTGCCGCAGCGATTTTCTGCGCGACTGCGAATCCATTGAACCGCTGTTGGAACTGCGGGCCCAGATCAACCGCATCCGTGAATCGGTTGAAGAGCACCGCATCAAGCGGCTGGAGCCGCAACTTCGTCGCGGCGGAACTTCGCTGTTCGCCGAACTCGATGACTGGAACTTCGCCGACAGCCGCCTGCGAGCTTACCGCGAAGTCATGCGCAAACTGCGCCGCATCGATGAGAAACTTCACGGCGAGACGAAGTTCTTCCTGATGGCCCGCTATCGATTGGCGGACCAGTTGTACATCGCCGCCCCTGCGGGAGTGATTCGCCGAACCGAGTTGCCGCTGGGATGGGGTTTGCTGGAGTGCTCCGAGAAGTTTCTGGAGGAGGTGCCGGCGGCCGGCCCAGTTGCGTGCAATCTGACTGTCGCTGTTCCGTGCGATGAGCGCTGCAGCAAACCGGCACACCGCGTTCGCCTGCTGCGGAACATTGCCGTGGCCGCATCCCGCGACCTGTGATCGCGCACTGTCGCGGCAGATCAGCCCCAATCATTGATCACAGCGAGCATGTCGTTCACGTTCACCGCGCTGTCGGCGTTGACATCGGCTGCACATGGAGCAGGGCAAGGGCCCCACGCGTTGATCACGCCAAGCAGATCGTTGACGTTGACTGAACCATCGCAATCCAGGTCAGCGAATCGAAACGGATGCACGTCCATCGCCTTGGCCAGCGCATCGAACGCGGGCAGGTAATCCTCAAATGCGATCAGGTGCGGCCCGCCGGGAATCACCACGAGTTCCGAAGCATTGCTGGAATTCACGAGCGCGTTATGCAGAATCTGACTTTGACTGAGCGGAACGTTGTCATCCGCATCGCCATGCACGATGTGAAAGGGGGGTTCGTTCGGCGTGATGTGCGTGATGGGATTCGCCGAGTTCACCAGCGCGACGAGGCTTGCGTAGTCCGGGTCGTTCTTGTGATCAATGATGTCCTGAATGGGCCAGCCGAACAGTTGCGAGACGGTCGAATCGGGACTGTTGTGAATCGCGCCGTAAGCGAACAGATCAGTCGGTCCAGCCAGGTCTGCCACAGCCAGCGGTCGGCTGGAGTATTCGAGATTGCCTCCCACATTGCCTTCCATGGATGGCGCATCGCCAGTGGTTCCCAGCAGGGCCGCCAGATGTCCGCCGGCCGAATCTCCCACGACGCCGAACTTGCTCGGATCGAGTTGAAACGTGCCTGCGTTGGCGCGCAGGAAGCGGACCGCGCCCTTGCAGTCGTGAATCTGCGCGGGAAAAATTGCCTGACCGCTCCAGCGGTAGTTGATCGCAGCCACGGCGAATCCGCGCTCAATCAACGGCTCAACGAAGGGCAACGCCTGCGAACTGTCGCCGGTCAGCCATCCGCCGCCATGGATGAAAATGGCCAGCGGGAAGGGCGCGCAGCCTCGCTCGGGAAGATACAGCTCAAGGCTTTGTCGCCAATGATCACTGGCGTAACTCATTCCGATGGGAGTGGGGGGCTGGGCGATTGACGCGGCGCTGATCCAAGGCAACAACAGCGCAGTGAAACCAAATAGGCGATGCATGCGTTCCTCCGTGACAGAACGATCGTGGAAGCAATTGTTCATCGCTGCACCGTCCGCACAACCTGAACCTGGCGGAAATCTCGCGCATTCCTTTGAACTGACTAGGAGCGCGAACGGTCCGCTCACGGCTGGGGATTCGTAAGTTGCTGCAGCGCGTTGCGGGCGCCCTCGTGGTCGGGTCGAATTTGCGTGGCGATGCGAAGTTGTTCAATCGCCTCCACGGTTTGACCGTTCGAACGCAACGCAAGCCCCAGGTTGTAGCGAGCGGGGAAATGCGCAGGGTCAACCGAGACCACGCGCCGCAGTTCGCGAATCGCGTCCTCGCGCAGTCCCTGTCGCAAGAGCGCGACGCCAAGATTCGTGCCCGCCTTGGAATTGGCTGGATCACCCTGCACCGCCTGCTTCAGCATCGCGGCAGAGCCCGGCACATCACCCTGCTCCAACAACAATGCCCCGTATTCCGATTGCGCGCTGGGCCGGACCGGTTCAAGCGTCATCGCGTACTGATACGCAGCGACCAGTCCCGCCATGTCGGGTTGCTTGCGCAACGCGATCCAGAGATTCTGATGGGCCTTGACGTTCTGCGGATACGTCTCAATCGCGCTCCGCAGCACGCGCACCGCTTCATCAAATCTGTTCTGTTGAAGCAGCACAAAGCCGTAGCCGTTTTGCACAAATCCGCTGGACGGATCGTGCCGGTACATGTAGGTCCACAGCGACGCCGTATCGCGCCACACCGCAATCTGGTGGCGCGTCAGAATGGAAATCGCCGCGATGACTGCAATCCCTCCTGCCGCCACCGCACCCCGCGCGATCGCGTGACGAGATGACCACGCATGCGCCGCAACTCCACCCAGAATCACCGCCCAGGGAATGCACGCGAGGTAACTGTACCGGTCAGCAACCAGTTGCTGGCCGTTCTGGATCAGGCCCAGCACCGGCGCGAGCGTGATGCTGTAAATCAATGCACTTGCAAGCAGCCACGGCCATCGTTTGCGCATGATCACCGCGAACGAAGCAATCCCGACCACCGCGACGATCGCGAGCACAAACCGCGCTTCCTGCAGGTTCAGCGGAAAACTTGCCGCGTACAGCGGCAGCAGATCATCCGGCCAGATCGTCTTCCACACGTAGAAAGACAAGCCGTAGAACGATTGCACCACGCGCGCCGCAGGGCCGTGCATCTCCAGCGTGACAAGCCAGTTGTTTCGCCCCTGCCCAAGCGTGGCGATGAGAGAGAACACCGCCGACAGCACGAAGAAGGGGATTTTCTCCAGCACCGCCCGCACATTGCCCCGGTCAAGCCAATGTCGATCAGTGAATTGAATTCGGCGCAGCGGATACCAATCCAGGATCAGCAGGGC
>CAMPIL010000314.1 GCA_946886375.1 uncultured Phycisphaerales bacterium | reverse complement strand
AGGCGGCTGAGCTCGGCGCCTTTGTGGTTAACGCAAGCGCTGGCGGCATCGTTCGCGGGATATCTGGTTGGCGGGGGATTGGTCTGGGGCATTCGCATCCTTGGAACATTGGGGTTTGGACGCGAGGCCATGGGGCTTGGCGACGTGCATCTTCTGGCCGCCATCGGGGCAGTTCTGGGGTGGTTTGATCCAATCCTGATCTTCTTCATCGCTCCGTTTTCTGGACTGGCGTGGCATGTTGTGTCGAAGGGATTGGCATCGTTGTTCAAGGGAGCAGGCCGCGAACTTCCCTACGGTCCTCACTTGGCGGCGGCAACGCTCGTGGTGATCCTGTGCCGGCCCGGCATTCATGCGTTGTGGAAGAACTACCTTCCCAACGTTCCCTGGCCCAAACAGGGACTCTGCCAGCGGTTTTCGAGCGAGCCGTTCCCAGCAGGACGCGTCGGTTGAGTTGTTCACATTCTGCTTCTCCGGCTGGACAGCGTGGAAAAAATGGTGTCAAATCCGGATTGAGTGGACGCCTTCATGGAGGAGGCGCCTCAGCAACGGATTGGAAGAACTGAAGAAAGGATGCTCACGATGTGGATCTCACGGACGATGGCATTGGGGTTGGTGGTCTCGGCTCTGTCGATGACCGGTTGCAAGAACAGCATGAAGACCGAGAACGCAAGTCTCACGGCTGAAAACCAGAGCCTTCGCGATCAATTGGCCGACCGCAACAAGGCGCTTGACGATTGCAGCACGGAACTTCGCTCGCGCGATCAGCAACTCGCCGAACTTCGCCGCGGCATGGCGCCCGGCACCGGCGTCGCCGCCGGCGGCACAGGCTTTGACAACATTCCCGGCGTGACCGGAAGCGTCGGCGCGGGCGAAGTCACCGCGTCCGTCGACAGCGATCTGCTGTTTGATTCAGGCAAGACGACGTTGAAGTCAACGGCGAAGAAATCGCTTGACGCCGTCGCGTCGGTGCTGAACTCGACCTACGGAAGCGCCAGCATTCGCGTTGCGGGCCACACCGATTCAGATCCCATCCGCAAGAGCGGATTCAAGACCAACTATCACCTGGGATTCGAACGCGCCTGGGCCGTGCGCGAATACCTTGTGTCCAAGGGCGTGTCGGCCAAGCGTTTGTCGCTGGCCAGTTACGGTCCTGATCTGCCCAAGGGAAACAAGGCCCAGAGCCGCCGCGTTGAAATCGTCGTGCTCGTCAACACCGGCGGGTCAATGGCCACGGCGTCGGCAAACGGACAGTAAACCGGCTCGCCCACTCGCAAGGTCTGTCGTCTGTTGCATTGAGAGGTCAATGCGTTGCCTCCAGCGCCTGTGCCTTGTCCATAGATTCTCGGGTTCGCCGCGTCGCCTGCATCAGACAAACCAATACCGTGCGCATCGCAGAACTCCCGCAAGTGCGGGAGTTCTGTTTTTCATGACACGATTGTTCGCGATGCGGGCTGCCGGCCGTTCAAAACTGGATGATGAATCCCTCGGCCCGCAACTGCTGGATCAGAACCTGCAGGTCAGTCAGCGTTCGATTCAGGCGCACCGCCGCATCGTTGAGCGAGTTATACAGGTCCGGATTGTTCAAGAGTTGGCCGGCGGTCCCCTGGCCTTCGCTGGCGAGTTTGGCCACGCGACGAACTTCCTCCAGTGTCGCGCCCAGCGCATCCATCACCGGCAGCGTGCGCCGCGTGAATTCGTCGGCGTTGGTCTGGAGCGAGCCGGCGAGTTTGGTGTAATGATCGACCGCTGTGGTCGCTTGGTCGATCAACTGCGTTGCCTTGTGAACCGATTGCTTGGCATCGGCCAGCAACTGCTCATCGCCAAGAAAGGAATTGGCGAGATTCAAGCCTTCCTCGGCCTGGGCAAGCACTGCGTTGAGCCGCGCGACGGCCGTGTTGAGATTCGGCGGCTCGCCGGTGGCGAGGTCACTGGACGTCTGCGGCAGAAGCATGTTGTTGAGGTTTTCGCCCAGCGAGACGAACGTATCGCTGAGCTTATTGAACCGCTCCAGCGATTCGATCAGCGGCTCCATGCGCCGGTCAAGTTGTTCGGTCAGATCAGCAAACATCCCGCCACCCATCGGCGCGGTGATTTCAGCACGACCATCCTGTGACAGCTGGCCGACCGGACCGCCCTCGGGGACGCGCAGCTGCAACACCGCACTGCCGCCGATCAGCGATGTGGTCACAGCGGGCCGTACGTTGGCGGGCAGACGAACGTTTTCGTCAATCGACGCGACAATTCGCACGGGCGCGGCCGGATTCTCTTGCGCAGTCACCTCCGTGACCTGCCCCACGGGAACGCCGTTGTAAACAATCTGCGAGCCTGCTCGCAGTCCTGCGGCGTTATCTGTGTTGATCACGACCCGGTAGCGAGGATGAAACAGCGGATCCAGTTCACCAAAACTCAGAAGAAGCCATGCAAGGCCAAGCAACGCGACGGCTGAGGCCACGCCGACCAGGAAGTTTCGCGTGTTGTCGGTCACGACAGTTTCTCCTGGACCATTCCGTTGGGGGAAGGCTCGGCGCGGACGCTTTGAATCGCGGCCAGTTCATCCGGGCTCGCTTCGCCACGGAGGAACCGCTGCACCGCCGCGTCCGACGAGGCGCGGAGTTCATCGGGTGTACCTTGGAACACGATGCGCCCCTGATCCATCATCACCATTCGGTCGGCCACCTTGTACGCGCTTTGCAAATCATGCGTGACCACGATGCTGGTGACCTGAAGTTCCCGCTGCAATTTCAAGATCAGTTCATTGATGACGTCGGACCGGATCGGATCAAGCCCGGTGGTGGGCTCATCATACAGGATGACCTTGGGTGCGAGGACGATGGCCCTCGCCAGCGCCACGCGCTTTCGCTGACCGCCGGACAGGTCAGCCGGCATTTTGTCAATCACATCTTCCAAGCCCACCATGGCAAGCACGTTTCGAACTTTTGTTTCTCGCTCTTCGGGATTGAGGGTGGTGTGCTCGACGAGCGGGAAGGCGATGTTCTCATGTACCGACATGGAATCGAACAGCGCGCCCTGCTGGAAAAGGAATCCAAATTGTTGTCGCACCGGCCCGAGCCGTGCTTCGTTCAGAGTGTCGATTCGGATATCGCCATACCAGACCTCGCCGCGATCGGGCTTGAGCAGGCCGACGATATGCTTGAGCATCACGCTCTTGCCGCAGCCGCTGGGACCAAGCACGACGGTGGTCTTGCCCCTCGCGAATGAAACCGTGAGCCCGCGAAGCACAGGCGTGCGGCCGAAGGACTTTCGCAGATCAATCAGCCGGACGATGTCCTGAGTCGCCGCCGCTTCGGCCGGCAGAGGGGCATCAGGAGCCGCAGCCGTTGAACTCACAGATGGGCCGGGAGGTGATGGCGAATCGGGTCGCATGATTCGTACAGGGGCGCGTCGGGCTGTGTCCTCGTGCGAGTTCCACAGACCTATGATCGTAGCAATGAAATCTCCAGACCGTGTGGAAACTGCGTATCAGGGCCGTCTGTTCACCGTGCAGGTCTTGTCGTGGACTGACGAGCGCGGTCAGCAGATCAAGAAGGAAGTTGTGCGCCATCCTGGCGCGGTACTGATTGTTCCGCTCGTCGACGCTCACTCGGTGATCATGATTCAGAACGCTCGGGCTGCGGTCGGCGAGCGGCTGTGGGAGTTTCCCGCAGGCAAACTTGAACCCGGCGAGCCGCCGCAGCGGGCAGCCCAGCGCGAGTTGGAGGAGGAAACAGGCTACGCCGCAGCCGAGATCGTCAAACTTGGTGAGTTCTACACTTCGCCGGGTTTCACCAATGAATTAATGCACGTCTTCCTGGCGCAACGGCTCTCGTTTGTTGGACAGCGCTTGGAAGCAGGCGAAGAAATTGAAACCTCAACGCTGCCGCTCAAGACGGTTGTGGAGATGGTTCGCAGCGGCAAGATTCGCGATGGGAAATCCGTCGCGGCCCTTCAGTTATTGCAATGCTGCTGCAGCGTCGAGCAGACCGCTGATTTGCAGTCCGCCGTTGCGGCAAAAGGGGCCTTTGCATGAGTTGGCAGGATCGCGAGTACGCAGGCGATGATCCGCGCAGCCTGGGACGGCCCGGCGGCGACTGGCAGGGAATGCGCCCGACGATCGATAATCCATTCACATGGGCGCTGAGCATCGGCCGTTTCGGCGGCATCCTCGTGCGC
>CAMPIL010000313.1 GCA_946886375.1 uncultured Phycisphaerales bacterium | reverse complement strand
CTTCGGAATGCGCGGCAGCGACATCGATTTCATCACCGGCACGCTGGGCAAGGCGCTGGGCGGCGGGGCAGGGGGGTACATCGCAGGCCCGCGAAACGGGATCGAACTACTCGTGCAGCGCGGAAGGCCCACGCTGTTTTCCAACGCCCTGCCGGTGACGGTCGCATGCAGCGCGAACAAGGCGATTGAAATCCTGATGAAGGAGCCGCAGCGGGTTGCCAAGTTGCGCGACAACGTGGCGTACGCGCGGGCCGGAATCAAGAAGGCGGGATTTGATGTATTGGAATCGTCCACCGCAATCTGCCCGATCATCGTGCACGACACTGCCAAGGCGATTGCAATGAGCCACAAACTGCTCGAACTAGGCGTGTACGTGATCGGGTTCGGTTATCCCGTCGTGCCCGAAGGCCACGCGAGGCTGCGGGTGCAGATCAGCGCGGGGCACGAGAAATCGCACATTGATCAATTGATCGGCGCGCTCAAGAAACTCAAATCATGACTGCGCGGACTTGGTCCGGATGGCCTGCCGCTGAATTGGTAAGTCCTTCGGATTCCACCAATCATCGCGCCGCGTTCACCGCCTTGATCAATTCCTTCACGCGATTCGCGTCCGGCGGGTTGAACCAAAGTCCATCCTTCTTGTACCAACTGCCCACGATGAGCGCATCGGCGTAGGCGAACAGGTCTTTCACCGATTCAGGCGTCGCGCCGGACCCCACGATCAAGGGCAGAGTGGTCGCCACGCGCGCGGTGCCAAGATCGTTGATCTTGATCGCCTGCCCGGTGGCGATGCCCGTGACGATCACGCCATCGGCTCCGAAGAACTCCGCGGCTTTCGCGGTCTGGCTGATGTCCAAGTCGGCGGTGAGCGCGTGCGAACTGTGCTTCTTCTTGATATCGGCGAGCACCTTGATGTGCTCAGCCCCAATTGTCCTGCGATAGCGCAGCAGTGGTCCTGCATCGGCCTGGTGCATGATTCCTTCGTCAGCGATCGACGCGAAAACGAAGCCCTCCGCACGGATGAAATCGGCGCCCGCCGCGTGCGCCACGGCCATCGCGGCGCGGTTGGCTCCCGCTAGTATCTGCACCCCCAGGGGAATTTTCAGCGCTCCGCGCACGGCACACGCGACCATGGTCATCGCGCTGATGATCTCCGGCCCGACTTCGCGCAGCAGGTACGGAGTGTCGTGCATGTTCTCGATGAGGATGGAATCAAAACCAGCCTCGGCGAGCAGTTTCGCCTCATCCGTCGCCTGCGCGATGATCTGCTTCATCGGCAGCGAATGCCGGGGCGTGCCGGGCAGCGCAGCGACGTGCACCATCCCGATCAGGGCTTTGGCGCGGCCGAAGATGTCTGCGGTGGTCACCATGATTGAGTTGCGATTTCAGAGTGCCGCTTGCGGCATAGCACGCGCCGAAATGATTTGCCCGCCACAGTCACCATCGCTCGATCGTCGATCGTCAAACTGAATTCCGAAGCCAGAATCATCCAATGTCGCGCTTCATGCCAAGCAGCGTGAACAGTTCCATGCGCGATGCGGGATTCTTCAGGAACAAACCGTGCAACTTGCTGGTGGTGGTCCAACTGTTGGGCTTTTTCACGCCGCGGTAGCACATGCAGAAGTGCTGGCATTGGAGTATCACCGCAACTGCCTGCGGGTTCAGCGCGTTCTGAATGGCGTCAGCGATCTGCGCGGTCAGTTTCTCCTGCACCTGCAAACGCTTGGCGTAGGCGTCAACCACGCGCGCGAGTTTGGACAAACCAACCACCTTGCCGTCGGGAATGTATCCCACGTGCGCCTTCCCCACGAAAGGAACCATGTGGTGCTCGCAGTGGCTGTGCAGTTCGATGTCGGTGATGAGCACCAGTTCGTTATAGCCTTCGACTTCGGCGAAGGTCTTGGCGAGATACGAAAGGGGGTCTTCCTGATAACCGCGGAAGTGATCCTGCATCGCGCCGATGACCCGGCGGGGCGTGTCGCGCAATCCCTCGCGGTCGGGGTCCTCGCCGATGTACTGCAGCAGGCCGCGCACGTGCGCCATCGCGGTGCTTTCGCATCGAATGGCGTCCACTTCGCCGTTGCCGGTGGTCGGACCGGCAATTGCTGATTCGACATCCTCTTCAATCAGTTCCAACTCGCGTGCGGAGATGATTTTGGCCATGCTGATTCCTTCAATTGCGAGAGCCAAACTTTAGGAGCCGCAACGCTCAAATGCCAGCCGGACGTGGACCTGCCCCATCTGCTCTCCGGGCGTTTCTCCGCGTCACTTCAGCCATTGTTTCCACCACTGTACGATCTGGTTCAGACGGTGCACGCGCAGGTCGGCGGGACCGCCGCGGCTGAAACCGTGGCTCGTGCTCGATGGATACCGCACGAATCGCGTGGGCACGTTGTTCAGTTTCAACACGGTGAAGACCTGCTCGGCCTGTTCGATGTTGCAGCGCAAGTCCCCTTCGCTGTGGATGATGAGCGTGGGCGTTTTGCAATGGCCCAGGTGCTTCAGCGGGCTGCACTCCCACATTTTCTCTGGCTTGTCCCATGAGTTTCCGGGCCAGTATTGATCGGGCGCTTCGGTGTAATCGCTGGAGCCGAACATGCTCACGAGATTGGAGACGCAGCGATCGGTGATGGCGGCCTTGAACTCATTGGTGTGGCCGATCGCCCAATTCGTCATGTACCCGCCGTAACTTCCGCCCATGATTCCAATGCGCTTTGCGTCGACGAAAGACTGCTTCTTCATGAATTCAGTGACCGCCTGGATGTCCACCCAGTCGGCGGTTCCCCAGCAGCCGCGAATCGCGGCGCAG
Source organism: uncultured Phycisphaerales bacterium (assembly GCA_946886375.1). The sequence goes on along the minus strand of CAMPIL010000313.1, from coordinate 1,405 downwards.
TGATCGCGCCCGTATCCCTTGCTGCCTCGCGGATTGGAGAAGAACACCGCGTAGCCGTTCGCGGCGAGCAACTGAAATTCATGGAAGAAGCCCACGCCGTACATCGCGTGCGGTCCGCCGTGAATCTCCAGAATCGCAGGGCACTTCTTTCCAGGCTTCAAATCAACGGGCTTGATGAACCAAGCCTGCACTTGGTTTCCATCGTTGGACTTGATCCAGACTTCCTGCGGCTTGGCGAGTTCCAGTTCATTGAACAACTCGCGGTTGAAGCCGCTCAGCTTCTCAATTTTGAGGGAGCCGGCGGTCGCGGTTCCCACAGCAATTTCCTGCAAGCCAAGGGCGTGGCCGACGGTGAGCGCGATCTTCGGCGTGCCGTTGCCGCAGATGTTCCCCATGTTGTGCATGACCTGACCGCCGATTGGCGTGTGGAAATTGAGTTCACCACCTGCCGCGCTGATGGAGGCGACGTGCGATTCGCCACGCCAGCCGATCTGCGCGAAAATGCGTTTGCCATCGGGCGACCAGCGTATGTTCGCCGCGAAACTCACTTCCGCAGAATCGCTGATCGGGCTGGCCATCAGGCAGTAATCTTCCTTGCCCGTCAGGCTGCGCGGGTTGCCCTTGACCGGATCGCACACCCACAATTCGAGATTCTCCGTGTCGTACAGGCCATCGCGTCCTTCTCGGCCGGCGAACGCAATGAACCTGCCATCGGGCGACCACGTCACGCGGTCTTTGGGTCCTTCGGGCAGATTTGGAATGGTTGTGATCTTGCCCGATGCGACGTTCAGCCGCAGCAACTCGGTCCTCCACGCCCGAATCATCGCAAGTTTGTGGCGATTGGACGCGATCACGAGGTGCTTGGAATCGGGTGAGAAATCGAAACTGAAATGGCCGAGCGTGTCTTTGCTGTAGACGTTGCGACAATCGCCGGTTTGTGCATCGACGAGATGAAGATGATGCCGTTGGCCGTTGAAATAGCCATCGCCATCGAGTCGATACCACCAGTCCTCCAGCACGCGCGGCGGATCACTGAGACCCTTCTCCTGGCGCTGCTTCTTGGCTGCTTCGGTCCATTCGGGATCCTGTTCGCGGAAACTCGCCGCGATGAGCGTGCCGTCAGGCGACCATTTGATTTCGCCGAGCGTGCCTTCTGGAAAACTTGTGAGCGAGGTGGCCTCGCCGCCTGATGAGCCGATGATCCAGATCTGCGGCTTGGGCTTGTCGCGGCCGCTGATGAACGCAATGCGCGAGCCGTCCGGCGACCATCGCGGCTGCGAATCCTTTCCGCCATTGGTGAACTGGCGCGGCTGTTCCTTGCCGGTGGTGGAGGTCACCCAGATGTTGGTGACGTATTCGTTCTTATCCGGGTTCACGTGTTTTTTGGTGAACGCGATCCACCTGC
>CAMPIL010000312.1 GCA_946886375.1 uncultured Phycisphaerales bacterium | reverse complement strand
ATACACCACCTCCGTGCAAACCAGCCGATCGCTGCGGAAGAAATCGAACTCAAAATCGTACAGTTTGCCTTCGTGCGTGACGGCCTGCGACAGCGCACGGGCGATCTGGCCAGCGTCCAACCTCGGGCGGAGCACCGTCACGGCGTCCACCGCGAGCGTTTCACTGAGTGGACGAAAACGCACGCCGTCTTTCTTCGCCTCCAGCACGCACACCGGATCGACCCATCGCAAAGCTCGATCCGAATCGACCTGCACGCCCAGCACACGCCGCTGGTCGGCGGCGCCGATGTGCAGCGATGCGTGCACCCAGTATCCGGGAAGAAAAAGATTGCTCGCCGCATCATCGTGCCGGCTGATCAGGACATCGCCCGGATGCAGGTGACGGGCGATCTGCTGGCGCAGCGTCGGCGTGATGCGCTTGGCGTGCCAGGGGTTGTGCAGTTCCGCGATCACCCGGCCGGACATTTCAAACAAGCCGAACATCGCCTGCCCGAACACTGACGCTCGTCGCCGCCGCCACGAATGCCAGCGATACCGCACGTACGCCTTGGCGAACCGGCGCTTGCTCATGCGCAACGCCGGTTCGGAATCAATCAAATGCTCCAGCACAGGCGACATGACCGGATCACGCGACAAGTCTTGAATCGCGGCACGATTGGCATCGGCGAAGCAGCTGGCCTCGTGAATTCGCCATGCGTTCACCGGGTTGGTCAATGCTCGATAAATGGATGTGAACTGCTTGCGCGGAATGCCCAGGCGCGGCTCTTCCTCGTTGAGTTTGCGCTGCACGATCTTGTTGGGCGCGTACTGCTGCACGATGAACCGACCTGCCCGCACCAGCAGCGCGGTCGCCGCATAGCCCGCAACAAACGCCCGCAAGCGCATCGCCTCATCCACGTGCGGTGTTTCGCCCAGCGCCAGGGGTTTGAGATCGTCGATGGTCTGGAGCAGACCCGCGCGGGCTGCGAGATACTCGGCAAATCGCGTGCGGACGCGCTCATCCTCATCCGGCGTGAAGTAGCCGCGCTGCGTCGCCCGCTCGATGTCCGCCAGTTCCGTGGACAGACGATCCAAGCCGCCCACCGCCGGAGCAAGACTGGCGATGGAACGCGCGGCGGCGTCAATCAGGGCGTCGGCGTGCATTGAAACAGCATACCGGAGCCGGTGCCAGCCTCAATCCTCGGCTCCATCGTGCGGCTCAATGTGGATCAACACATCGTGCACCTGCGGCAAGGCCCGCCGCACCGCATCTTTCACGCAATGCGCCACCTCATGGGCATCCCGAACAGTCATTTGCGGATCAACTTCCATGTGCATGTCCACCAGGTAGTGCCGACCGCTCTTTCGCGCCAACACCTTTTCAATGCCACGGACTTTCGGCACCTCGCGCGCGACTTCTCGAACGTGCTTGATCACTCCCTTGGGCCGCGCATCCATGAGCTCGCGCAGGGGCGGGAGAAGGAGCTTGACGGCATTGATCAGAATGATGACCGTCGCAAACAGCGCCGCAATGCCATCGGCCCGCTCGTACCCCGGGCCGCCGACCAGCGCGATGCTGATGCCGATCGCCGCCGCGAACGATGTGATGGCGTCGCTGCGATGGTGCCATGCGTCGGCGAGCACCGCATCGCTTCCGGTTGCGCGCGACAGACGCCGGCCGACCTGGAAGAGGATTTCCTTCACGATGACCACGCCGATGAGCACCCAAAGTGTGTACGCCTCGGGCGCGCGTTGCGGCGAGATGATGTGGCCGATCGCGCTGATGGCGATGGCGACCGCCGCGCCGGCCAGCGCAATGGCGACGAACATCGCGGCCAGCGCCTCGGCTTTGCCGTGGCCATATGGATGGTTCTTGTCCGGCGGCTGTGCCGCGATGTGCAGGCCGGCCAAGACGATCAACGATGAAAACACATCCGTCAACGATTCAACGCCGTCGGCGACCAGCGCCTGTGAATGCCCGGCCGCGCCCGCGACGAGTTTCACCGCCGCCATCGCGATGTTCACGATCAGGCCGATCAGCGGGATGCGCAGGTTCGAGGGTTGTTGGCCTTGCTCCAACGGCATTTGTGAATTGTACGGCCCGCGGCGGTCAGGCCGATGAACCGCGCGCGACCGCCGGTTCGCCGATTGCAACTTCCAATCCTTCTGCGGTGTGGACCAGGCGCGTGCCGAAATCAGCGCACCGTTCCACCATGCGCTGGCGAATTGCTTCGGCCTCGGCGGCTTGCGCCACGTCCACGCGCGCGTAGGTCAGCCGCACGGGAATCATGCGCACGTGCGTCACCCGCCGCTCGCACGCATCGATTTCCACAAGATAAATGAACGACCAGTCATTGCGCAATCGCGCATCGACAGCGTAATCATCGAGAAAATCGCCTGCATCGAAGATGATCGGTTTACCATCGCGCACTTCGAGAGCCTGAAAAACGTGCGCGGAGTGGCCGAACACAAGATCGACGCCGCACTCGATCGCTTCGTGGGCGAAATCGATGTGGTGCGGAAGCGGGAATTCGATCATGTTTGGCCCCCAATGCGGCGACAGCACGATGAATTGCGCGCCCGCGCAGCGAGCGCGGTCGATCCACTCGTCGAGCCGGCGCAGCGTATGTGAATCCGTAGCGATACGCAGGTAATTCACGCCCGGGCGCGACTTGCCCGCGGCGAAGGCGGGTTCATTATCGGTGAGCGAAATGACGGCCACCTTGAGCCCGGCTGCTTCAAACAGCGCGGGCTCCTCGGCCTCGGCCAGGTTGTGGCCCGCGCCTGCGAAATCAAGGTCAGCCATGTCGAGATAACGCAGCGTTTCAAGCAGGCCTTCCTCGCCGTAATCGAGCGTGTGATTGTTCGCCAGCGTCACGCAGCGGATGTTGCCGGCACGAAGCACATCGATTGCGACCGGATCAGCGCGGAAATGAAACACCTTGGGCGTTTTCGTCCATCGCCGTGTGCATCGCGTGATGGCGCACTCAAGATTGGCGATGACGGCGTCTGCGGATTGAAGAATCGGCCGCGTAGAACCCCAGCAGTCCGTCGGCAACATCCAGCGCAGTTCCGCGCTGACGCCGCGGCCGAGCATGAGGTCGCCGAGGAAGGCGAGGCTGACCATGCTTCACGATAGGCGGTTGTTTGCAACCACGTTGAACCCGGAGAACAAGGAGAATTGCAGACAATTTGAACGCGTCCAAGGTGTCGCGCGGTTCACGATTCCAGCCAACCTTCGAGCCGATATGCAAGGTTCAATTTGAAGTGATGCAAGAAAATGCTGTGCACGACTTCGGCCAATTCGCGCGGTGAGGCGTGGGGCAAGTGATGCAGCGTTTTGTCGCGGCTATTTACGTCGATGGTCTCCGCAAGTGTGCTCAATCCGATACGCCGCGCGATCGACGGGAGGTCCACCTCTTCGGTGCAGGTATTGATGCTCTCTCCAGTTACCTGAATCACAAAGTTCTGGCCATTCTCAGAGACCTCAAACGTCGCCCAACCTTCAGGCCCGATGCGCTCGACAAGGTAGGCCACCAGATCGGTTTGTGTGGAAAAACGATCCGAAGGAGCGTTGTAATTCTCGCGCACGACGCTCTTCTTGGAGAACAGTCCTTTGAACTTTTCAAGAATCCCCATTTATCCCTCGTCACTCTCGCGCAACTTCGCCACCACGCTGAAATCCTCCAGCGTCGTCGTGTCCTGCTTGGAATCGGTTCCTGCGGCGATGTCGCGCAGCAATCGGCGCATGATCTTGCCGCTGCGCGTCTTGGGCAGGGCATCGGTGAAGCGGATCATGTCCGGCCGGGCGATCGCGCCGATCTCCTTGCTCACGTGGTTCATCAGGTCGCCCTTGAGTTTTTCGCTGGGCTTGAAACTCGGCTCCAGTGTCACGAACGCAGCGATGCCCGTGCCCTTGATTTCGTGCGGCATGCCCACGACCGCCGCCTCCACCACGGCGTCGTGACTCACCAGCGCGCTTTCCACCTCCATGGTTCCCAGACGATGGCCCGCGACGTTGATCACATCGTCTACTCTTCCCATGATCCAGAAGTAGCCGCGTTCGTCTCGCCGCGCGCCGTCGCCGGTGAAGTACATGCCGGGCACGCGGCTGAAGTAGGTGTCGATGAACCGCTTGCGGTCTCCGTAAACGCCGCGAATCATGCTGGGCCAGGGCTTGCGAATCACCAGCAGGCCGCCTGTGTTGGCGGGCTGCTCGACGCCGCGCTCATTGACGA
>CAMPIL010000311.1 GCA_946886375.1 uncultured Phycisphaerales bacterium | reverse complement strand
GTGTCCGCCGGGCCGGAGCGTGACAAACTCGGCCGCGTCGCGCACTTCCGCGACGGCGTCGGCGACTGCCATAGGATAGCCGACGACTTTCAGAAGCGGCAGGTCGGGCAGATCGTCGCCGAGCATTGCGGCCTCTGAAGCATCCAGGCCCAACTCAGCAATCAGCGCGCGAAAATCGGCGACCTTGTCCACCGAGCCCTGGATGACGTGCCGCACGCCCAGTTCGTTGGCGCGATGCCGCAGCGCCATGCCGCGGCGTCCGGTGATGAGCGCGACGTGCAACCCCATGTGCATCCACATCCGAATGCCCGTGCCATCGCGCACGTGAAATCGCTTGGCCTCGTGACCAAGGTCGTCAATGACGATGGAGGCGTCGGTCATGACGCCGTCAACGTCGAGGCAGAGCAACTGCACTTTTTCAGCGGCGGCATTGGGCATAAAGATAAGGGCCAGTTCGCCGCAGGGTCTCCGAATCAGGAACCAATTCGCACCTGTCCTCCATCGTGCAACAGGTTTTCGCCGTTGGACGCCACGTGAATCGCCAATTTCCGCTGCGAATCGCCAGCAAGAAAGAGTGTCTGTGTCGGGAAGGCGAATTCGATGCCGGCCTTGTTGAATGCGCAAAGCAGTTGCAGGTTGAAGGATTCCGCCTGCTCCAAGTACGTCCACCAATCCCGGCCCTCAACATTCAGTTGGTACCAGTACATCACCGCGATATTGAGGCTGTCGGCGTTGAAATTGTTGAACGAGACGCGGGGCGGAAAATCATTCAGGTTGAAAGTGTCCATCATGGAAGGCTGGGCAAGCAGGTCCTTGATGATCTTGAGAGCCAGTTCGACCTTTTCAGGAGGGGTGTCGTAGGTGATGGTGACGTTCAATGACCGGCGGATGTACGGACGGGCGCTGATGTTCTCGACCACATCCTCGATCAACTTGCTGTTGGGAATTGTGACCAGGTGGCCGTCGGCGGTCCGCAATTTCGTGGAACGAAACCCCATTTTTTCCACGACGCCAACCTTGTCGCTGAATTGAATGCGATCGCCCAGTCCAAACGGCCGATCCAGCACGACAGTGACTGAGCCGAACAGGTTCTTGATGGGACCTTGCGCCGCCAGCGACACGGCCAACCCGGCCAATCCAAGTCCGGCCAGCCACGCGGAAATGTTGGCGTTGAAGAAGTTCTCCGCCACGAACAGGCTGAACATGATCAACAAGAAGATCCGCAACGCTTTACGGATCAGTTGAAGGATCGTGCTGTCTGAGGTAATGCGGCGGATGCCCACATCAACCAGGTCGACCAGGTTGAACAGAAACCAGCCAAGCGACACAACATACAGCAGCCCAATGATTTTTCCGACGAACGGCGCAACATCGCGGTCCAGCACCACGCCCGTGAAACCAATCGTGAGTCCCGCGGTGATGAGGGCAAGATTGACCGGCCCTGCGGCGGATCGAAACACCATGCCTCGCGCAATCCAGCCTCGAGCGCTGAGACGCTCCGCGAATTGCCGCAGGACAGTCTGCGCAACCTTCCCGACAATCAAGCCGCCGAGAATTCCGGCGAAAAGGATGATCCAGCCCAGCAGCGGCGTTTCCGAAATGGTCGTGCCCAAGTGCTCCACGACCTGAGTCGTGAGTTCGCCCGCGCTGTTCGACAACCCCTGTTCACCAGATTTGGCAGCCGCGCCGCCTGCGTCAGCTGCGACTTGGTGTTCACCGGCGGAATCCTGGCCCGCCACACCGCTCTGCGGCGCTGACTGAGCCAGAATCAAGGTCAGGAGTAATGATGGCAACATCGCTGGATCTCAAGAGGGACGGGCTGGAACCCAATGCAGAGTCGTACTCTAATCGAATACGGAACTGCGACAAGTCCTCCAAGTGATCGCCACATTGACGCTTGGGCCGAGTTACTGCGAGACGGCCGCTCAGGCTGAAGTTGATGGTGCCGGACCATTGACGGCCACCACGCACATCAATCCCCAGACCGGGGTGGCGAGGAATCGCTCGCTGTGTTCGACGGCGAACCCGGCTTCCTGCATCAGGTTCACCATTTCAAACAGCCGCCTGATATGCCGCTTCTGCCGATCGCTCACGCGCAACGCCGCATCCCGGACGCGCATGATCGGGAAATCCAGGCACCAGTCGACCAGCACGACCTTGCCTTCGCGCTTCAGCACGCGGCGAAATTCCGCCAAGGCCGCCGGCGCATCCTGAACCAGATGGAACGCGTTTGTGCAGGTCAACACATCAAACCGGTTGGATTCAACGGGCAACTGCTCAGCGTGGCCGACGAGCCATTCCACCCTGCCAGGAACCGGCGCGATGCGCTGGCGGGCGCGCTCGAGCATGTGCGGGCTCAGGTCCACGCCGGTGATGTGCAGGTTCGGCCGCTTGCGCAGCAGCATGTCGGCCAGCATGCCGGTGCCGCAGGCGACGTCCAGAAGCCACGCCTCGCCCTCCATCGGAATCGCCTCGAGCGCCTTGCCCAGCGTCGCGGCGCTGTAGCGGCGGAAGAGTTTGTCATAGCGCGGCGCGTAGAATTCGTAGCGCTTGAGCAGGTGGCGATAGTTGATCGCTTGCTTCATCTCCGGCTTCCTTTGAAGCGTTGCAGCATACGACATTCGCGGACAGCGTGTGACCGGGTCACTGCACGGGCTTGAACAATAAACGGCAGGCGAACCCGGCGCGACAATCCGCTTCAATGATTAGCCCGGCGGTATCAGCGTTTCGCCCTAATGCGCCGCCAAGTCGCGGAGAATTGGCACCAATGCGACTAGCCTTGCAGGCTCACCTCATTCTAAGGTGCCGCGTTGTGCCCCGATTCATCATGCTCATTCAACTTTCGCCCGCAGCAGGTCGCTCGCCCCGATCCATTGTCGAGCAAGGCGAGCAAATGGCGGCGGCCCTGGGCGACAAACTGCCGCAGGTGAAACTCGTCGAGCGGTTCGCCGTGCTGAACCACTGTGATTTCGTGGACATCTTGGAAGCGCCGAGTTTCGACCAGGCCGAGGAAGCGGCGAACGTGGTGGAATCGCTGGGCCACAGGGTCACGGAACTGATGAACGCCACGCCGTGGGAGCAACAGCGGGCGACGGTACTCGCCGCGTCCGGCAAATTGCAGAATCGCCGTGCCGATCGCATCGATCCGGTTCAGGAAGCGTCGGAAGAGTCGTTTCCCGCAAGTGATCCGCCCGGTTGGACAGGCACGATCGCGCACTGAACATCCATCATGAGCATTGTTCGCGTTGCTCAATCGCGGAGATCGATGATGGCTCCTCCGCATCACCCTGTCGAAAGCGAGGAGCGTGGCTGGATTCGCAGTCCAGCAGCGACTTCACATGTTCCGTGATCGCCCGCCATGAACGTGAACATTCTTCGGGATCGTTCGCCAAAACCGTTGCATAGAAGAGCGATCCGCCCAGCAGGCAACTCAGCCCGCCATCAAAGGCGATGAATGCCCGCCGACTGCGGAACGGGTGGCGATGCAGTTTGCTCACCAGCGCGTGACGATCGCGCGGCAGCAGGATTCCAAGAAACCCTTCGCGCTGGCGGGACGAGGCCTGCTGATGAAACTCATCGAAGGTCGCCCAGGGCAATTCAAACTTCGATGCACGAAACAAGAATTCGCGGCCCGATTCCGAATCAGTAACGGGCAACCCCACGGTTTGAATCAACCGCTGCTCGCGCCGGAGTTCTTCCCAGACTTCCTCGAAGTGAGAACGGCTGTGAAAGTGCCCCTGGCACGATGGCGTGGTGTGGATGCCCTGGCGATGCAGGAGCCTGCACAATTCGAGCAGATCAGGATCGACGGCATGATAAAAGCGGCGCGACGTCTCGATCTCGCCGGGAAACGCGCGCCGGTGAAAATGCCACAGCGGCGATGCGCTGTACCACTTGCGGATCGCCATCTCGCGATGCGGCACAATGTCAGCGCGAAGGGTGGTGATCGTGGGAATGGCTGTTGTTGCGACGCTGGAAACCACGATGGCACGCTAACACCGGGCGGAAGGCTGTCAATCGAGCGTCACCGCACTTGCCTGAAAGATGGGGTGATTTTCCGATGCCGCATCGGGCCGTACAGAGCGCCCGCTGCGCCCGCGGTGAATCATGGGTTTCGGGATGGATTCTACGGTTGCATCGCGGCCCGCTTGTGATGACAATTCACAATTGAAAGGGGAATGACAGGGCTTGGTGCGCACAATGCGGCGCGAGGATTCTCTGGGGCGGGG
>CAMPIL010000310.1 GCA_946886375.1 uncultured Phycisphaerales bacterium | reverse complement strand
CCACGGCACCGTGCTGATCAGCGGCGAATCCGGCTCGGGCAAGGAAGTCGCGGCGCGATGGATTCACGAACATAGCCCGCGCGCGAGCATGCCATTCCTCGCGATCAACTGCGCAGCGCTTTCCACCAACCTGCTGGAATCGGAGTTGTTCGGTCACGAGAAAGGAGCGTTCACCGGCGCGGACAAGTTGCGCAAGGGCCGTTTCGAACTGGCCGAAGGCGGCACGCTGCTGCTGGACGAAATCAGCGAGATCGCGCCGGAAATCCAGGCCAAACTGCTTCGTGTGCTTCAGGAGCGCAGTTTCGAGCGCGTCGGCTCGAGCGCGAGCCGAGCCGCCGATGTGCGGGTCATCGCCACTACCAACCGCGATCTGCCTGCCGAAGTCGCCAAGGGCACGTTTCGGCAGGACCTGTTCTTCCGTTTGAACGTGCTTCCGCTGCACATGCCCGCGCTGCGCGAGCATGTGGACGACGTGCCCGCGCTGGCGGCGCATTTTCTGGAAGAGGTCGCCGCACGCGAAGGCAAGCCGGTGAAATCGCTGGAACCCGATGCGTTGCAGTTGCTGCGGCAGTACCCGTGGCCCGGCAACGTACGCGAACTGCAGAACATCTGTGAGCGTGCCGCGGTGCTGACGCACGAGCCGGTTATCCGTGCCGCGCTGGTCGCGCCGTGGCTGACCGCGACGGCAATTGCGATGCCGGCTGGCAGTTCTCGCCCGTTGATGGCGACCGCGCTGCCCGCCGCGATGATCGAAGTCAACGGCGTGAGCGGAACTCCGCCGACCATCGATCTTCATTCCATCGTGTGCGACGGCAAGCTCACGCTTGAGGACATCGAACGCGAAGTCATCGTCGCGACGATCGAGCACAATCGGGGTCACCGCCAGCGCAGCGCGACCGCGCTGGGCATCGGCGTGCGGACGCTCGGCCTCAAACTCAAGAAGTGGAAGGAACTGCAATTGGTGGATGACGGCCTGTGATCGATCGCGCAATTTCGGCGCATCGCGCAGGTCTTGCGCTGCCAAACATCGCGCCATGAACGCGTCAGTTGGCCCAGGCTCTCGGCCCGGATTTTGCTCGTACATGCATTGAACCATACATGATCGACGGCCTCACAAACTCCAATGCCATTCCCGTGCTTGAGCGGCTGATGCAGTTCACCGGCCAGCGCCACAAACTCATCACCAACAACATCGCCAACTTGTCCACGCCCGGCTTCAGGGCCAGTGATGTCTCGGTCATGCAGTTTCAAGCGCAGTTGGCCAAGGCGATCGACGCCCGTCGCGGCACCAGCAACGGTGGCGACGCGGAACTCAAACTGCAATCCACCACCGAGGTGAAAATCGAACCCGATGGCCTCACGCTCAATCCGTCGACCCTGAATCAGAACGTGCTTTTCCACGATGGCAACGACCGCGATGTGGAGCGGACCATGCAGAGCCTGGTGGAGAACTTCATGACCTTTCGTGCCGCGGCACAGTTGTTGCGCAGCCGGTATGAGGCGTTGAGCACCGCCGTGCGCGAACGAATCTAAGCGATCACAGGAACACTCATGTTCGGCTCATTAAACATCTCGACCTCAGGCCTCGTCGCCAACCGCGTGCGGCTGGAGGCGATCTCCGCCAACATCGCCAATCAGAGCGCGATCAAGAACGATGCGGGCGAATACGAACCCTTTCGCCGCCGCATCGTGATGCTCGGCGCGGGCGATCCGGCCAGCGGGACTGAGGAAGGCGTGCACGTCTCGGCGATTGACCTGGACGAGGGCCCGTTGCGCATGGTGTACGAGCCCGATTCGCAATTCGCCGACGCCGACGGCTACGTCGGTTATCCCAATATCGACATCGTGATCGAGCAGATGAACGCGATGGAGGCGCAGCGATCGTATGAGGCAAACATTACGGCGATCGAGGCGACCAAGTCGATGATCAGTGTTGCGCTGCAGATGCTTGCGTGATGAGTTAATGTGCATTTGAAAGATTGAACGACCACGGTTTTCCCATGACAGATCCACTCGGCCTGATCGGCAACATCAATCGAATTTCTCCCGCCCTGCCGCGTCAGGCAGGCGCCGAGCCCGGCGCAGGCGGTCCGGGCTTCAAGCAGATGCTGCAGGAGCAGATCGACAAGGTCAACCAGTTGCAGCAGGACGCCAACGTGGCGATGGAAGATTTGGCCACGGGCCGGCGCGATGACCTGGAAAGCGTGATCAATGCGACGCAGAAGGCGGACCTTGCGTTCCGCATGCTGTTGCAGGTTCGAAACAAGGTGATGGACGCGTACGAGGAAGTGAAGCAGGTTCGAATTTGATTCTTGAAGCAGCCGCCGCGTGAACCGAGGCCAGGATGGCCCGCGCGCGGCGAGGCGGGTAGGGGCAGGCATGGAGGCCGGCCAGATGCAGTCGTTGCAGCGGATGATTCAGACCATCGCCGGGCAGATCAAGGGCTTGACGCCCACAGCGAAGATGCTGCTGGGTTCGCTCATGGTCATCCTGGTCATGTCGCTGTTCCTGGTTTCGCTGTACGCCGGGCGGCGCGAAATGGTCCCGCTGGGCCTGAGCGCCGATGTAACCGCCGAATCCCGCGGCCGCGCTACGGATTACCTCACCAGCAGCAGCATTCCCTTCGAAGTGTCCGGCACCGACGTGATGGTTCCGGCCGACCGGAAGCTCTCCATCCTGGCCCAACTCACCGAGATGCAGGTCATCGGCGGCGAACAGATCAACTTCGATCGGCTGATGAGTGATGACAGCCCGTTCCGCACCCGCGATCAGAATCGCCAACGTTATCTCGTCGCCAAGATGAACGTGCTCGGCCGAATGATCAGCCAGATGAGCGGCATCGAACGCGCCACCGTGGTGCTGGATGTGCCAGAAGGCGGCATCGCGCTGGGTTCTTCGCACATCGCACCCTCGGCGTCGGTCACGGTGCTGCCGCGCAGCAGCGAACTGGGCCAGACGCAGGTTGATGCCATCGCCAGGCTGGTGGCGGGCTCGCACGCGGGCCTCAAGCCGCAGAACGTCGCGATCATCGACGCTCGCACCGGCCGCGCGCTGCAGGCTCGCACGGATGATGCCATCGGCGCAGGCAAATACATGGAGGTCAAACTCGACGCGGAGCGTCATGTTCGATCCACCATCGAAAACGCCCTGCGGTATATCCCCGGCGTGGTGGTTGCCGTCAACGCGCAAGTGGACACCAAGCAGGTGGTGCAGCAGACCTCCAAATACGATGAGCCGAAGGTCGGCGAAACCGAAAGCATCAGCCACGTTATCAGCAGCAGCAACGCGGGCTCCGGCGCGCCTGCGGGCGTGCAACCCAACACCGGCGCAAGCATCGCCCCGCCCGGAGGGGGACGCGGCGGAACGCAACTGTCCGATGAGCGCACCCAGACATCCGGCATCCCGTTTGTCGGCACCGCCACCACTCAAACCAAAGACACCAAGGGCTACGCTCTGCAGATCAACGCGACCGTCGGCGTACCCAAGTCGTACTTCGTGCGACTGTTTCAGGATCAGCAAGGCGATGCGAGCAAGCAGCCCGAGGCCGCGGAACTCGATGCGCTTGTGCAGCGCGAGTCCGAACGAATCAAGTCGATGATCTCTCCGCTCATCGACACGCAGGCCATGGAAGGCGCGGTGGCAGGCACCCTGGCGGTCAGCATGGTGCCGGACTTCAGCACGCTGCTTGCCGGCGAAGGCTTCGGAGGCGCGCTGGTGTCGTCGGGGTCCGGCGGCGGTGGCGGCGGCTCCGGCGGCGAGGGAATTCTCAATGAAGGGCTCATCAAGTACGTTACCCTCGGCGCATTGGCCGCGCTGAGCCTGTTCATGATGTTCATGGTTGTCCGCAAGGCCAGCTCGCGCGAGGAACTGCCGACGGCTTCGGAACTCGTGGGCATTCCGCCCGCGCTTGCGGCCGCTGAATCTGACCTTGTAGGCGAAGCGGATGAGGCCTCGCCCGCGCTCGAAGGCTTGGAACTCAACGACGACGCCATTCGCCGTCAGCAGATGCTGGATCAGATCACCGAGATGGTGACAAGCACGCCCGACGACGCCGCCAATCTTCTGCGCCGATGGATGAAGACTGAAGTGTAAATTCCCATGCCCTTGCGACCCGGACAACGATTGCCTGACAATATCGATGAACTTGATGGAACCATCAAGGCCGCGATTCTGATCCTCACGCTCGAGCATCAGTCGGCGGGCGCGTTGCTGAAGAAACTTCCCACCGACACGGTGGAGGAAGTC
>CAMPIL010000309.1 GCA_946886375.1 uncultured Phycisphaerales bacterium | reverse complement strand
AATCACAGAAGTGTGCCGGCCCAGCAGACTTGCATTGGTGGCGATGAGCTGCCCGCTGTGCACGGATTCGCCGGGCGAGACATGAAAATGCAGCAGCCCCGCTTCCGCGGCTCTCAGCCACACCGTGCGATGCACAATGATCTGATTGTGCGGGCGAGTGAGTTGCCCGTCGATCATGCCCAGGCTGGTCAGCACGTTGTGAATCCCGCGCGTGCCAAGTTTCACAACGCCCGGTTCAATCTTCCATGGCTCGCCCGCTTCCAGCGCGATGACTGCGCAACCGATGTCGCACGCAGCCCGCCGCAGCGAAGCACGCGGTCCGCGGCTGTTGATGACCAGTTCGCATCCAAAGGCCTCGGCGATCTCGCGAGCCGGTGGCAGCGACAAGTCGGCCCGCACGTTGGGAATGTTGGTGCGGAAATTCGCCGCGGTATGCAAGTCAATGCCGTACTGGCACTGCCGCACAATTCCGTCGAAGACTGCGTGGGCCAGCCGCGCCGCGAGGCTTCCATGCCGCGAGCCGGGAAACGACCGGTTCAAATCGCGCCGGTCGGGCATGTAACGCGAATGACGCTCGAAGCCCAGCATGTTCACGACCGGCAGCAGCACGAGCGTGCCTGATTCCAGCGCGGGAGGATTTTTGACAATCAACTCTCGAACGATTCCGGTGCCGTTGAGTTCATCGCCGTGGATCGCGCCGGCGACGAACACGGCCGGGCCGGGCCTTGCGCCGCGCACCACGTGCAGCGGCAAGTGGATCGGCGAGCCGCAATAGTTTTCGCTGACTTTGAGCGTGAGATCGACTGATTCCCCGGGCTGAACGTGCGCGAGTCCGACAGTAAACGCCGCGCCGTGAATCATTCAGTTTTCCCTCGGTCGCTGATGTTGCGCTGCGCCCAGGTCATGCGAGCCAGGTCTTCCGTGCGCACCACATTGTGACCCATCCCCAAGGCGTGAAGTTCCTGCGCCCGCCCGAAGCACAGCAACTTGTCGCCCGCTTGAATGACGCTCGTTCGCTCCGGCCGGACGCTGGCCACGCCCTCGCGATCCATGCGCAGCACGGTGACCCCCCGTCCTTCCAGTTTCGATCCACCCACGGTTTCGCCCGTCAGCGCTGATTCATTGGCCACGATGAACTCCACCAGATCGTAGTCGTCCGGAGCAACCTGCGCCGCGTCGTCGGGAAAGTCCGCCTGCGCTTCGAGGTACTCGATGATCGCGCCGGCGACATCCACGCCGGTGGCGGTTTCGATGCCTTGCAATCCGGGCGAGCAATTGACCTCGGCCACCTTGGGGCCTTCGCGGCTCTCAAGCATGTCGACCCCGGCCACGTGCAGGCCCAATACGTGCGCAGCCTTCAGGGCTGTGGCAATGTACACCTGGTCCAGGTTCACGGGTTCGGCCTTGCCTCCGCGATGGACGTTGCTGCGGAATTCCTGATCCTGCGCCACGCGCCGCATGGCGGCCACAACGCGGTCCCCCACCACGAACGCACGCACATCGCGCCCCTTGCTTTCGCTGACGAACTTCTGAATCAGGACATTCTGCCGCGCGCTGCGCAGCGTCTGAATGGTTGCTTCGGCAGCCTTGTTCGACTCAGCCAGGATCACGCCCACACCCTGCGTGCCCTGGATAAGTTTGAGCACCACCGGCGCGCCGCCGACGATTTCGATCGCTTTCAGAACATCCTTGTTTGAACGCACCAGCGCCGTCGATGGAATGTCGATGTCGTGCCGACTGAGCGATTGCATGGTGCGCAGTTTGTCGCGTGCATCGACGATGGAGCCGGCGCAATTCAGGCAGAAAATTCCCATGTGCTCAAACTGCCGCACCACCGCCGTGCCGAAGAACGTGATCGATGCGCCGATGCGGGGGATGACGGCGTCGGTGGGCTCCAGCGGTTTGCCTCGATACAGCAACGACGGTCGGCCGTGTTCAAGGATGATGGAGAACCGCGCGGTGTCACAGACGCGTGCCTGGTGGCCGCGTGCGATGGCGGCTTCGTGAATCCGCCGCGTGCTGTAGCACTTGGGTGCCTGTGAAAGGATGCAGATCTTCACGGCTTGTGCCTCCGCGTGAGGCGGTCGGATTGGCCGGACAACAGCCGCGTCGCCGAGGGGTCGATGAGAAAATCGCCGCGCAGGGCGCGGCGTCCGAGCAACATGCGGCAGATCATGCCGTGGCGCGAGACCAGGCTCAGTTCGATCTTCCGCTCCACCGGCCCGATCCGCATGTGCGTGGTGACCACAAGGCGGCGCTGGATTTTGCCGGTGGAAGGTCGCACCCGCGTGATGCGCTGGACCTCTGTTTCGACGGTGACTGAATGCGCCGCGTCGTCGCCGCAGCCAAGTTTGACGATGACATCAAACCGCACGCGGCCGTCGGGCAATTCCTCGATGTTGTCCACGTGAATGGCGCTGGTCCGCGCTCCAGTGTCCACCTTGGTCTTGATGGCGCGGATGCCCCACTCCGGAAGGGCCACAAGTTCACGCCACCCGATGATGAGCGGTGCGCTGACGGAATTCGTCTGATGAGGTTCAGCAGGCATGCAGGCACCGGCTCGGAAAGGAACACTAACCCTATGAAGTGAACGATTGCAAAGGAAGCGAGGGGGCGCGATCGCGGCCTGCCGCCGGTGCGAAAATGGCAGAGCAATCTCTACTGCAGCGCACACCCACCGGCGATAAGCATCGCAGCGGCTTGTGGCGCAGCATTCCAACCGGTGAACGGTCCGGATTCGCCGACAGATTGCGCCGTTTCCGTGCATCAGCCGGACGCATGACACGCGTATACTTGGTGGATGTTCAATGCACCCGGAACATTGCCGCAGATGACGAGGCCGCGCTGGCTCGGCCTGCCGGCAATGCGGTACCCCGACGAGTACGTCTGGTTTGTCCTTTTCTCGTCGATGGACATCATGCTCACTTGGGTGATTCTGAACATCGATGGCCAGGAGGCCAATCCGATCGCGGCAATCGTTATAGAGGCGTGGGGCCTGCTGGGCGCGATCGTCTTCAAGTTCAGCCTCATGCTCGTGGTGGTGCTGGCGTGCGAAATCGTCGGCCGCAGCCGCCCCCGCGCGGCACGGGCGCTGGCGATCATCGCCGTGCTCGTGTCGGCCATGACTGTCTTCTACGCCATTGCGTTGCTGGCAATGCACATTGTGTTGGACGAGTAATCTGCCGGCGCTGATGGTGCCGCCGCAAACAAAAACTCGACGACAGTTCGCAAACCGTCGTCGAGCACAATCGTCCAAGCGGGCACTTCACCACCGCTTCGGACGCCGGGATGAGGTCCCGGCATGAGTTTCGTATTCCTCTCACAAGTTATGCCAGACGCAATCGGCCGGTCAAGAAAATTCTGCCGCCGAGTCCGCTTGTTTGGCTCTCTCGTCGCCTGCGGCCGAAAAATCGGAACTCACGGGCGTTTGGCGTTCCACGTCGCAATCAGTGCCTGGGCTTCGGCCGACTGTGTGATTTCAGCGGAAGCGCGGGCCGGGCCAACAAACGCCGCGTCGTTCAATGATCCGTCGATCTCATTCAGCCACGCCTTGGTCGCTCGCAATGCGTGCGGGCCCTTGGTCGCCAACTTTGTGCAGTGCGCGCGGGCATCGCTCAGAACAGTGTCGCCTGATTCCGAGAGGTGTGAAACGAGGCCAATGCGATGCGCGGCCGCCGCGTCGATCAACTCGCCGCTCATCAGAAGCGAGCGAGCCGCGCCGGGCCCCACGGCCTGCTGCAACGTGGGAATGGTCACCGCCGGCGAGACGCCGATGCGGTGAACGGGATAGCCGAATTTTGCATCCCGCGCCGCGAAGACAAAGTCACACGCCGAGAGAATCGCGCATCCGCCGGCAATCGCCGCGCCCTGCACCGCCGCCACAACAACGTGCGGCAGACGCCGCAGCCTGCGGTTCATCTCGCTCAGCCGCATGATGAATTCGGCCATCTGCGACGGATCGCCGGCTGCAGCCGCAAGATCAAACCCGGCGCAGAACACGCTGCCTTCGCCGCGCAGCAGCGCAACGTGAACCTCCATGTTGCTTGCGAGCGATGCGATCGCCGCGTCCAGTTCATCGAACATTTTCAAGCCCAGAGCGTTGCGCTTCGAGGGATCGTTGAGAGTGATCTCGGCGATCTGCTGGTGGACTGCGATTGTGGCGAAGGTGGTTTGCATGACGCGTTGCTCGTCAGAACAACAAAAGCCCCAGAGCCATCCACGCGCCGCTGACGAGCATGACCAGCGCGGTGTAGCCGACGATGTCTCG
>CAMPIL010000308.1 GCA_946886375.1 uncultured Phycisphaerales bacterium | reverse complement strand
GCGCGCAAATCGGGCATCCAATTCGTGACAAACTTGCAGGTCGCGCCAAATGCCCTTGCTGATCACCGGCCGCGTGACGTGCGTCATCAACACGTCCGGCGTCCAGCCCAGCAAACGCTCGGTGTACTCGGCAAGCATCGCGCGGCTGGCAAGCCGCGAGTCCCAGTCCACTTGAAGGTGCGGCACGCCGTTGTACACAAGGTCGATGTGGTGATGATCGAAATGCCGCCCGAGAAAGTGCATTTCCTGGGCCGTGTAATCGCCCACGGCGACGATGGCGTCGCAGACGTGCGCGCGGCTGATGAGCGCGTGACGGAAAGAACCGGAGCGGTCGCCGAAGACATCTTCCACGTACAGTTTGCGGTCGCGCGCCTGATGGAGGATGTTGTAAAACGCCACATCGTGGCCGGGATGGTGCTCGACGATCTGCCTCGCCGTGCCGCATTCATGAGCGTGAAACACGGTGCGGAATTGCCGCTGGCCGTCGAAGGTCGCCTTGAACGCGGTGGGCAGTCCCATGAATTCGTGACTGAACAGAAGGCACGGCAGTTCATCATCCTGCAGCAGCGCCAGCAGCACGTAGAACGCCGGCTCCGCGAGACGCACGTATTCCTCGTACCCCCAGTCGGCTTCGTATTGCATGGAGTTGATGCCTAGCACTTCCGACAACTTGCGCTTGAACTGGTTCAATCGCTGCTGATTGACGTTGAACACGTCGATGAGCACGATCTCCGCTTCGCCGGTGTGATCTTCGCTGCCGGGAAGAACAAACTGCCGCTTGCCGTAGACGACCGCGACGTTGAACGCCCATTCGATGGGGTGCAACTTGCCGCCAAGTCCAAGTTCATCGATGCCGTCAATGGTTGAATACAACACCTGCGCATCGCAGCCCAGCCGCTGATGGCAGGGCACTTCAAGGTGATTGGCATATGGTCCAACGAGAATCGTCCGCTGCACCTGCTTCTGGTACACCGGCGAGGTGATGATGCCTTCCAGGACGGTGCCGATGCCGCCGATCTTCTCGCAGGCTTCGTGGGTGACGTGCGCAGCGGTGAGCAGGGTCATGGCTACATGATACGGCGGTGACGCGGAACGCATCCAAAGACGCACGGCGGGCGATCAACGGTTTTCGCTTCGCGTATCATGCGGCCGATGCTAGGGTCCCATCTTTCCGTCGCTGGCGGCTTGTCCAACGCGCTGCACGAGGCGCGCCGCATGAAAATGGACTGCGTGCAGGTGTTCACCAAGAACCAGCGGCAATGGCAGGCCAAGCCGCTGACCGACGCCGAGGTCCAAACGTGGCTGACCGCCCTGCGCGAGATGAATTGGGACTCGGACAACGACAGCAGCGCCACCCGCGTGGTCAGCCATAATTCGTACCTCATCAATCTCGCTTCACCCGATGCAACGCTCTGGAACAAGTCTCTTGCGGCACAGCGGGATGAACTGGAGCGATGCGAATCGCTGCATATTCGGTTTTGCGTGGCGCATCCCGGAGCGCATCTCAGCGGCGCGCGAGCGCGCGGTTCGCTCAACGACCTGTGCGGCGAACCTTCTCACGATGAACTGACCGGCCTGAAGCGAATCGCCAAGGCTCTGGACGCCATTCATCGCGATCTGCCGGGCTATCGCGCTCTCACCTGCCTGGAGACCACGGTGGGTTCCGGGACCAATCTGGGCTACTGCTTCCGGCATTTGGCCATCGTGCGCGAGTTGGTCCGCCAGCCCGAGCGCATTGGATTTTGCTTCGACACCTGCCACGTCACGGCCGCGGGCTACGACATGTCCACGCCGGCCAAGGCCGAGGCAGTCGTTGAGCAATGGGAATCAACGTGCGGCATTGCCAACCTGAAGGCGTTCCACTTCAACGATTCAGCCGGGGCGTTGGGATCGCGGCTGGACCGCCACGCCCACATCGGGCAGGGCTGCTGTGGGACGGCGTGTTTCCGGACGATCCTGAACCATCCGGAGTTTCACCGCGTACCCAAGGTGCTGGAAACCCCCAAGGGCGTCAACGACAAGGGCGTGGAATGGGATTTGGTCAATCTTCGCCGCCTGAGACGAATGACGAAGCCACCCAATCGAGCCGATAATGGATTGGTCAAGGGCGCACGAGCCTGATTGTGCCAAGAAGAAAGAACAAGGAAAGATTCATGACACTGACGTGCCTGAAGCGGCTCTTCACCATCAGCCTGTGCGCAGCGGCCATGCTGCTGCACGCGGGGTGTCACAACAACAAGGTGGAGAACTCGCCCGCCGCGAAGATCAAGCCCGCCAGCGCCAAGCAGCAGCAGCGCGTCATGGAGGCCAACGCCGCCAAGGACGCCGGCGATTACGACACCGCCTTGGCCATGTTCCAGGACATCCTGGCGGAGAACCCGACGATCACCACCGCCTATCTCGGCATCGGCGACATCTACGTCTTCAAGAAGGATTACGAGAAGGCTGAGCCGGCCTATTCACGCGCCGCACGCCTGGAGCCACGCAACTTCGACGCCCAGTATGGCCACGGTCTTGCGCTGCAGATGCTCAACCGGTTGATCGAAGCCGTGCGCGCCTATCACCGCGCCCTGACGATCGATCCGCAAAACGTCAAGGCCAATCTCAATCTCGCCGTCACGTACCTGCAGATGAACGAAGCCGCCAGCGCGGTGACATTCGCGGAGAAGGCGGTCGCGCTGGAGCCGGGCAACGGTTCAGCGCGAATCAACCTGGGCGCGGCGTACGAGAAGGTCGGCAGGAATGCGCAGGCGATCGAGCAGTACCTCGCCGCGATGGAACTGGTCGAGAACACCCCGCCGCTGATGCTCAACCTCATCAACGTGCTGGCGGCGGAAAAGCGCTACCAGGAAGCGGTGAACACCGCGGAGAACCTTGTCAAAATCGAGCAGACCGCCAACGCCTACGAACGCCTGGGATGGTGCTATTTCCGCCTGTCTGAATTCGACAAATCATTGGCCGCCTACCGCCAGGCCGTGAACATCGACGCCAACAACTGGCAGTCGCACAACGGCATCGGCGTGAACCTGTTGAACAAGTGGCTTTTGAGCAAGAAGCAGGACCGCGAGGCGATGAAGGCGGCCCGCGATGCGTTCCGCAAATCGCTGCGCGTCAATTCCGATCAGCAGAAACTCATTACGCTGATGAGCAACTACGGCTTGGATCGCTGAGCACGATCTTCCGCCGCAGAACGTGCTGTATTTGAGCCATCCTTGCGCGCCGCCGGGAAGACCTGGGCTGTCGCTCGTGTCGCGATGTGCGGGCGAAGATGAGTATGATTGCCGCATGCCCGATGCTTCTGTGCTTGAGACATTCAAATCGCCAGTCAGTTCGCCGTTTGTCATCGAACACGTGAACGAGGAGTTCACATCGGTGTGCCCGAAGACCGGCCACCCGGATTTTGGCCGCGTGATCGTGCGATATTGCCCGGCGAGTTCGTGCGTCGAATTGAAGAGCCTGAAACTGTATTTCCAGTCCTTTCGCAACGAAGGGATTTTCTACGAGGCGGTGACCAACCGCATACGAGATGATCTGGATTCAAAGATGTCGCCGCATTGGCTGCAAGTCATCACGGAATGGCGCGGGCGCGGCGGCATTCACTCGCGCATCATCGCGGCCAGCGGCGACGTGCCCGAGCAGTGGCTGCGAGGGTGAATGCAACTGCTCTTCGCCACGTCCAATCCGCACAAAATTGAAGAGGTGCGCGCGATTCTCTCGCCCCACGGCATTGATGTGGTCGGCTTGGATTCCTTGCCGCAGCAGCCGCCTGAGCCCGTGGAAGACGGAGCGACTTTCGAGGACAACGCGTGCATCAAGGCGATTGCATACGCCCGCGCAACTGGGCAGATGTGCCTGGCGGACGATTCCGGGTTGGAAGTGGATGCACTGGGCGGCCGGCCCGGCGTGCACTCGGCGCGTTACGCGGGAATTGGCGAAACACGCGAGCGGCGAGATGCCGCCAACAATGCCAGACTCCTGCGCGAATTGAAGAATGTTCCCTTTGAACAGCGCACAGCCAGATTTGTGTGCGCCATGTGCCTGGCCGATGCACAGGGCAAGATTCTTGCCCAGACGCGCGGCACGTTTGAAGGGCTGATCATCGATCAACCACGCGGCACCAACGGCTTTGGCTACGACCCGCTGCTTTACCTGCCCGATCGGCAATGCACGGGCGCACAACTTTCGCCTGTGGAAAAAAATGCACGATCGCACCGAGGCGAAGCGGCGCGGAAGATGATCCAACAGATCAGACACCTTCAACAATTGGCCCGGTAGAGG
>CAMPIL010000307.1 GCA_946886375.1 uncultured Phycisphaerales bacterium | reverse complement strand
GTCGTGCGTTGCCTGGTCTGCGCCAATCAGGGCAGGCCACCCGGCTCAGAATGTTTCGATCGATCACCCTGTAGCACGAGCCATGTCGCGATTTGGCCAATTCGATGGTTTCACATTATTTTCGTACTCGGGTGTGGGCTGGCGACATGAACATGTTATGGCCTCGAATCGGCGAAACTACGCGGAACAGAATTCGCTTGACATGGTAAGTGCGGGTTGGCCATGGCTTTGCTTTGAAGGAGTGCGGCGTACTCTGAAGGGGCAAACAACTCATTGGCGTTTGCTGACACTACCAAAGATGCTTGGGGCGCGCTCAGGGCGGCTATCGCTCATTCCGTATTCCCCACGTCTGTTGCCCTTTGTGGCGAATGTGCTCGTGTTCTCAGGTGTAAGTCTCCTTTTCATAATCGGAGCGACGACTTTACGCCGTATGGTGCGTCAGTCGCGGAATCAATGTCCAGTCTGCGCGTATTCCCTGCGGGGATTGATGCCGGAAGAATTGATCCGTTGTCCGGAATGTGGGGCATCGGTTAGGCCGACCGCACCGATGCCCCACAGTTAGTTGACTTAACCTTCCAGGTGCTCGAACAACCGATTCAGGCGATTCAGGATTTCTTCCAAGATATTAAGGATCTGCTGAATGAGATCGGGAAGTGGGTCCGGCGGAGGTGGCGGTCCACAATTCACGGGCTCCGGCGTTGCAGGCTGCGTTCGACATAGCGCGACGATCGGGCGGGCAATCGTCTGGCGCAGGCGGCGCTGGGGTTGGATGGCTGCATGCGGCACACATGTCAGCGAGGCAGCTGCATGCGGCTGTTTTACTTGCAGGACATCCTGTCGCCACAGCAACGCAGGCGTTTGGATTTCCATTCGGAACTAGAACTGGAGGTTGAGCACCCGGAACCTCGACTTTTGAACAGCATTCCAAGAGTGCTGCCTGACACATGCCGCCATGATTATCCCCTGGCGCCATGGCGTGTTCGAGAAGACGTTCCACAAGGTTGCCGGCATACCAGATTTCCGTGATGCCGCGCCCCTGCCAGAGGGCAATCGCCACGTCATCTCCGAACAGGTGGACGATGGTGACGTCAGTCATGGTGCTGTTGATGATCGTGGAGTCGAGTGTTCGGAGGGCCTGATCCGGGGCTACGCCCAAATCCTTCAAGGTTGCTTCCCCGAAGAAATGTGGCGACGGATTGCCGAAGATGATCCCGAGGGAAGTGTTTGGATCAAGACTCGCCTTCCACTTCTCGGTTGACGCGCCTCGTGCGAAGTTGAGCGTGAATTCGGCTTCGGTCGCATCGTAAAGTTTGAGTGTCATCGCAGTGGTGGTCTCTGCCTGCTTTGTGATTCGCGATGCAGCAAATGAGGTCGGTGCAGCACACAATGCTGCAATCACCGCCGAAGCGATCAATTGTTTTCGTGTATGTATAAGGCCCTTTGTGTTGGAGGAGAGGAGGAGAGGAGCAAGTCAAACGCGCGCAAAATATCGAACGCCTCGTGTTCTTCAATAAGGCAGAATCCTAATTTTGAATAGGGAATTGCCTCTACGCGGGAAAGATTCTACCTTGCCGTGGCCTCAGCGCGGACTTCCCTTAACACCGTCACCTTGATCTCGCCCGGGAACGTCATCTCCGCTTCCACCTTCTTGGCGATGTTGGTGGCGATCGCGAAGGCATCGGCATCAGACGCTTTCTTCGCATCCACAATCACGCGCACCTCGCGGCCGGCCTGGATCGCGTGAGCTTCAGTTACGATCCTCCCACCGATTTCTCGTGCGATGCCTTCCAACTGCTCCAGGCGCTTGATGTACATCTCCATCGATTCTCGCCGCGCGCCGGGCCGGGCGCCGGAAATAGCGTCAGCCGCCATGACGATGGGCGTGTAGGGCGTGGTGGCTTCGATATCGCCGCCCCGGAAGTTGTGGCCGCCGATGGCGTTGAGCACGGCTGCGGATTTCTCGCCGTATTTGCGGACGAACTCCATGCCGATGGCGGGATGGCCGCCTTCCATTCGGGGGGCGTGATCCATCGCCTTGCCGATGTCGTGGAGAAAGCCGCAGCGGCGGGCCAGCGCGCCGTTGAGTCCCAGTTGATCTGCGATGATCTGACTGATGTAGGCGACTTCGATGGAGTGTCGCAGGACGTTCTGGCCGTAACTGGTGCGGAAGTGGAGTTTGCCCATGGCTTCGATGATCTTGGGATGCAGGCCGCGGATGTTTGCTTCGACGACCGCTTCATTGCCTGCTTTGGCGATTCGTTCGGTCATGTCCTTGCGGACCTGCTCGACGACTTCCTCACGCGCGAAGGATGCACCCGGCCATCGGCGACGAGTTTGCCACGAAGTCTCGCGATGAGCCGCTTGCGGCGGGTGCGATATGCTTCGAGCGTGATGCCGAGGTCGTCAGCGATCTGTTTCTGCGACACGCCATTCATCCAGAGATTCAGGAGCCGGTGATCATCTGCACACAATGCGGGAATCACTGTTTCGAGCGATGGGTGATCGTGATTTCGACTTTCTTGATGGATAACTTCGGCCGCCGATTGGGCAACGATCCGCTCCAATTGACGCTGGCGGCGTGCCGTGCGGTACTTCTCAAGGGCGACCCTCTGCGCCACCTTGAAGATCAGGCGATTCAGTTGTCCCTCATTGCTGAGTGGGAGTTCCCCCTTGAATACCTGCACATCAAGGCATCGACGTGCCGATGACAGGATATCGTCAGCGTCGTACCATCCGGCTCGCCGCAGTTTTCGCTGAACCATGCACCGCAAACGACTCTCGATGCTGGTGATATGTTCCTGAAGCCATTGGCGACGGTTGTGGATCTCGTCAGAAAGATTTTGCGACATTTTTTGCAACCTCGCTGACCACTTTTTGCTGTCGGCGGCAATGTATATGTAGAGGACGGTACCATCGTTGGCCCGTTCCGCAATTCGCGAAGATTCTAACAATGAAAGTAGAAATATCCAGAATGTACGGCAAACAATGGATGCACAATCTCGGTCTTACGATGGCAAGTATGGCAATTACCGCGATGGTATGTTGTCAGGTTGGGATTCAACGCGCGGCAGCCGATGAACCTGAGCAAAAACCGGTCTACGATACGGAGGAAACAGCGCTGGCGGCGGAATTTCTCGCAGCGGGCGCTCGAACAGCCATCGTCCTCGGCGATCGATCATTCTGGAGCCGCGTTCGGGCACAGCGAGCGGCGGTCGAAACGGTGATTGGCGGAACCTATTCTCCAGGCGATTTTGTTCTGGAGATCAATCAGCCCTTGCATGAGCCCGGCCTCGTCAGCGGAACAACTCGTGATAGTTCAGCGTTTGAGCTGTGGGCTCCGTACGTCAGATCACTTCCACCCGCACATTTCGAGGCACTTACTCGGGGGCGTCAGACCGAGTTGGTGAACCGCGAACTGCGAGTGTCGCTGGTTGTCGGCATCATTCGGCAGCAAGGACAAAATGGCACGCCATTTCTGTGCCTGGCATTTTCCGCAAAGACGGCTGACCTCTCTGCAACGCGATCCCGGATCATTGTTCTGGAGGAATTGGAAGATGACACGGAGCTCCGAGGGTGGCTTGGCCAAGTCTGGGCCGACTGGCTGAATCCACCTGATCCGCCTACTCCGGAACCTGAACCAGATCCGTGCGATCCTGAACAGCGAGCGTTGCTTTGGGATTGTGTGGTTTGCGCGTCGTGCGCTGGTGCGGCGGGAATTAGCTGCGCTATCCTTTGCGCCATCGACAACGACTGGGGACAGAACGATCCGAATTTCTTGAATTGTTGGAGTGCGTGCATGCAAGATGTGCCCGGTGCTTCGCCAATCTATGACATTGCGTGCTACACGGCCTGCCTGGTATGCGCCGGGCGCGCAGCGGTGAAGCCGGCACCTAAAATTAAACCTGTTCCCTGGGAGGTGATGCAATTCTAATGGACACCCCACCAAAAGATCAAAATGCTCAGTCCGAATCGCGTACCCGAATGTGGTGGACCGTACGGTTCGTTGCATCACTGGCCTTATTGACCGCCGCGAGTCTCATCTTTATCCCGCCGCAATTCGGCAGCAAAATCGGTCCTCCGTGGCACTTGATCCTGTGGATCGCGCTGGCCGCGAGTGCATTGGCGATTGGAGCATCCCTTACCAGAGCAACGCCGCAGGACCGACAATCGGCCTGACGAACATTGAACGACCGTTGGGAAGCCCCCTCTTTCGAGGGGTCTTTTTTTACCGCGCCGTCGCCTCCGCGCGCACCTCGCGCAGCACCGTCACCTTGATCTCGCCTA